>NZ_JACGAT010000037.1:0-11236 GCF_020137635.1 Campylobacter sp. RM12642 | reverse complement strand
TATAGTTAAAACGAGTATTTAGCTTCTAATCTAGTTTTATAAGTTTTAATATTTTTCATATCGGTTTTAGTAATCGCATAATCATAAAATGCGCTAAATTTTAATTTCTTAGAATATTTATAAACAATTTTTGGCATTAATTCTGTTTGCTTATATTTAGCTAAATCAAGCTTTACCCCGCCATCAATTATGCTAAATAAAAAATTAAAATTATCATATTTATAAGATATATTTGAATACAAATATTCTCTTTTACCTATTCCACCATAAAATCCATCTATTATCGTTTTTCCCGAATGCAAAAGCAATCCTTTATCATGCCAAGTTACAAAACTTGCTTTATCCTTTTTACCATAATTTATATAGCCTAACTCAAAATCAAAATTCTTAAATCCGACTAGAATTTCAACGCCATAAAATACAGAATTACTTGCATTTAGAGAAGTTTTGTAATTTTGCTTTAATGATGTGCTAGTTAGTTGAGAATTAAAAGAATAATGATAACTCTTCTTATCTCCTAAATAACTTTTCAAGTCCACTCCATAAAAAATAGCAAAATCATTAAGATAATCAGCACCTAAAGTAAGATTTATTAAATCATTATGATAATTAATATTTAGCCCATAAAGGTTTTGATTATAGATTTGTGATTTTAAATTCTTTGGCAGATTTGTAGCTTTCAGTGGTATTTTATAAGATATTTGATTTATTGCTTTTTCGTTTATCAAACTACTTTCACTCAAATCAAAATTATCTACAAAATACGCATTTATATTTGTATTATCTAAAGAATTATTATCAATTAAAAACGAAGTAACCAAAACCCCATCATTAAACATACTAGGCACTTTTAATCTACCAAAACTAAAGCTTGTATTAAAATTAGTATAAGTTAAATTCGCTTCTTTTAAATGAAAATTATCATTAGTATTAATATAAGCATTATTTGAATAACTAAAAGATTTTGTATCATATCTAAACACCGCATTAGCCTTGTAATTATCAGCTAAATTTAGGCTTAATTTATAATCTAATCTAATTTTGTGTGCTGGTTGAGTTAAAGCAATATCCTTAACTCTAGTAGTATCATAGCGATACCTTAAAAACCCATCTAAATCTACATTTTTTATTGATTGTTCTAAACTAAGTGCATTGGCACAAACAGCAACTAAACTTAAAGAAATTGTTGTTTTAATATTCATTTTTATCCTTTTTTATGAGAATGATAAATATTATTAAAACAAACTTATATTTAAATTAATTATCATAATAAATATTAAATAATATGATAATTTAAATTCCAACTCCAATACTTCATAAAATAATGCAGCCATATATTAAGATTACTAAAATAAAAGAAGAGCCAATAAATACAAAAAACGAATCAAGCAACAATTCATCTTTTAAATACAAATAAAAATAATAAGCATTTGCAAATATAATAAATATAGAATTAGCAGTTATATCTAAGGCTGAAAAAGTGGTTAAATACTTAAATACAAAAATACAATAAGCGTAAAAAATTACACTCAATACGAAAATAAAAAAATCAACTTTATTAAAAAATCTTACCAATTTAAATTCCTTTTATTTTCATACTATCAAAAATAAAAGGAATTAGCTAGAAAAATTAATTTTGCACTTTTTATAATTTAATCTATTTTATATTCACACGCTACTTGATAGCCTAAATCACAAGCTTTTCTTACATATTCCTTAGCCAAGCTTTTATTGGTATAATAATAAAAGTTACCTAAGTTATTGCAAGCTATAGCCTCTCCTAAATTACAAGCTTTTTCATAAAGCATTTTCGCTCTTTCTTTATTGTTTTCTTTCGTATAATAAATATTTCCTAAATTAGTGCAAGCATTTAAATATCTTAAATTACAAGATTTTTCATAATAACTCTTTATTTCATTCATTAATGCAGGATTTTGGCTTTGCTCTAACATATACGCTATATTATGGCACGATATAGGCTCATTATTATTACAAGCTAACATATAATAATTAATCCCTTTAGTAAATTCTTCCTTACTTTTAGCACTATAAATATAAGCAGTTCCTAATTCCATACAAGCTGACATATAATTAAGCTCACAAGACTTTTCTAAATACTTAATAGATTCTGCTATTTGCATTTCTTTTGCCTTAGCAATTCCTATGTTATAACAATCATTTGCATTGTTACAAATTACTTGATTATTAGCAAAACAAACACTAACACAAAATGCCAATACTAAAAACTTTTTCATCAACACTCCTTTTAATTTTGCGTATCTTAGCATATTTTACAAAGATTTTACATTGTAGAAATCTTAACAATTTTTTTTAGTCTATAATTAGCCCAATTTTTTAAAAAGGAAAGGTAATGGCAAGAGAAAACATTATTATAACGATACTTTTTGCTATCGTTTGTGTTGGCTTTTTGTTTTGGGGTTATAGCACCACAAATTATTATATATTCTTTACAATTGCTGCAATTTTTGGAATATTTTTAGCATTCAATATAGGTGCAAACGATGTTGCAAATGCTTTTGGAACGAGTGTTGGAGCAAAAACTCTTAGCATAAAACAAGCTTTAATAATAGCTGCGATATTTGAATTTAGCGGAGCATTTTTTGCTGGTGCTGAAGTAACTGCTACTATTAGAAGTGGTATTGTAAGCGTTAAAGAAAACATAGAACCTATGCACTTTGCTTATGTTATGATGAGTGCTTTGTGTGCTGCTAGTGTTTGGATTTTTATAGCTACTTATAAATCTTTACCAGTTAGTTCAACTCATTCAATAGTAGGCGGAATTTTAGGTGCTGCACTAGCTTTAGGTTTCATAGCCGAAAATAACGCTACTCAAGTTAGCTGGGGTGGGATAGGAACCATTGTTGCTAGTTGGTTTATATCTCCTGTATTAGGTGGGGTTTTGAGTTATTTTGTTTATTCATTAGTTTATAAATTCATTGTAGTTCCTACTAAAGAAAAAGAAAATATTTTAAAGCAAATCAAAAAAGATAAAGCAGAGTATAAAAAACAATACATAGATGAATTTATGCAAAGCGAAAAATCTAAGCAATATAGTGAGCTTTACGGCATTTTGCTTAACGAAAAAGGCGAATACGCAAATAAATTAAAAGAATTTACAAAAAAAGAAAAAGCAGTTGATGTAGCAGGATTTTTAAGCAAACGCATACCTGTTTTAGCTACTTTAATAGCTCTTGTAATTTCATCTATGTTATTTTTTAAAGCCTTAAATAATGTTGATACAGGACTTAGTCATTTTAGTATAGGATTAATCATCTTATTAATTTGTATTAGTGCTTATATAATTTGTGTAGGAATTATTAATATTATGAAAAAAGGCGAGCCAAAAAAAGCAGTAAATCGTATTTTTTCATGGTTTCAAATATTTACAGCTTGCACATTTGCCTTTTCTCACGGAGCAAACGATATTTCAAACGCAGTTGGACCATTTGCTGCGATTTTAGATATTTTACACACAAATACAATAAATCCAACTTCAGCAGTGCCTACTATTGTAATGTTAGTATTTGGCATTTCACTAGTTGCTGGGCTTTGGTTTTTAGGCAAAAGCGTTATTAAAACCGTTGGCAAAAGTCTAGCAAAAATCAAGCCTACCACAGGTTTTAGTGCCGAGTTTGCTTCAGCTATTGTAATACTTCTAGCAACTCAACTAGGAATTCCAATCAGTTCAACTCATATTCTAATAGGTGCGGTATTAGGAATTGGAGTATTTAACAAAAACGCAAATTGGAAAATGATGAAGCCAATAGGCTTAGCGTGGATGATAACCTTACCTGCTAGTGCTTTAATTTCGGCATTTTTCTTAAGCTTACTTTATTATTTATTTTAGGAGATTTAATGAATCAAATTCAAGATGATATTTTAAAGACAAAAGAAGGCAAAAAATCCTTTAAAAACGCAATCATTAGCTGTTGGCTAGGAACTGCTATGGAATATGCTGATTTTGTTTTATACGGCCTTGCGGCTGCAACCGTTTTTGGTAAAGTTTTTTACCCAGAGCAAACCCCTATAATCGCTCTAATGCTTAGTTTTGCAACCTATGGAGTTGGCTTTATTGCTAGACCTATTGGAGCTTTCTTTTTTGGTAGATTAGGAGATAAATATGGTCGTAAAGAAGTTATGATGATAACTATATTTTTAATGGGTGCAGCGACTACTTTAATAGGATTTATCCCATCTTATAATAGCATAGGCATTTTAGCGCCTTTATTATTAGTGATTTTAAGATTTTTACAAGGTTTTGGAGCAGGAGCTGAACTTAGCGGTGGAGCTATTATGTTAGGTGAATACGCACCTAGCAAAAATCGTGGTTTAGTATCATCAATCATTGCACTAGGCTCTAATAGCGGGACTTTAATTGCTAGTGGAATTTGGTTTTTACTTGGATTTTTAGATGATAAAGACTTTTTAGAATGGGGCTGGAGATTGCCATTTATATTTAGCTTTTTAATAGCTGCATTTGCCTTGTATCTAAGACGCTTTGTAGGAGAAACACCTGTATTTGCAAAACAAAAAGAACAAATGCAAAAACAACGAGAACAAAATTTAAAAACTCACAAAACCGAAAACAAAACTTTTTGGCAAAAAAACAAATCATTTTTTATTATGCTAGGTCTTAGAATGGGAGAAAACGCCCCATCTTATATAGCTCAAAGCTTTTTAGTAGGTTATGTTTATACTATTTTATTATTAGACAAACAAATAGCTACAACAGGGGTTTTAATAGCTTCATTTTTAGGATTTTTGGTTATTCCATTATCTGGATGGCTAAGCGATAAATTTGGTCGTCGCATTATGTATAGGATATTTTGCTTATTATTAATGATTTATGCAGTTCCTGCATTTATGTTACTTGATAGCAAAAATGAAATAATAGTAATTTGTGTAATTGTCGTAGGAATGTGCCTTGCATCTTTAGGGATTTTTGGAGTTCAAGCAGCTTACGGAGTTGAAATGTTTGGGTGCAAAAATCGTTATACAAAAATGGCACTAGCTAAAGAAATCGGTGGCATTTTATCAGGTGGAACTGCACCATTTTTAGCAACTTATTTTATAAATCTAACTCATAATTGGTATTTAATCGCTGCTTATTTTATATTTATGGCAGGAATTGGATTTGTTACTACATTTTTTGCTCCTGAAACTAGGGGTAGAGATTTAAATCTTATTGAAAATGCTATATGAAAATCGTAATTGACACTGATATAGGCAATGGTATTTGTGGGGCTAATACTGATGATGGCTTAGCCCTAGCACTTGCAATTGCTAGTAAAAAGATTGATTTAAAAGCAATAACAACTCTAAGCGGAAATGTGATAAATCACAAAGCTTATGCAGTCGCAAGGAATTTAATTTCTAAATTAGGGATTAAAATTCCTGTATTTTTAGGCTCAAGTAAGGCTTTATTAGAAGATGAAACGCCGTGGAGAAAAAGACTTGATGAGAGTGTTTATAATTTTAAATTAGAACACTTATGGCAAGATTGCGAACCTATTAAACTTTATAAAAACGCCAAATTAAACGCTGTTTATAAATTATGTGAATTAGCAAGAGTTTATAAAGATGAGCTTATTGTTTGTGCTATTGGACCACTTACAAACATAGCTCAAGCTTGTATTTTAGATAATGAGTTTGCAAAAAATGTAAAAGAGATTTTAATTATGGGCGGGGTATTTGATATGAGTAAATACCCTAAAGATACTAATTTTGGTTTTGACCCAGAAGCTGCTAGGATTGTGCTAAGAAGTGGAGCAAAAATCACTCTAGCACCTTACAATATCACAATGCAAACTAGCCTAACCCATAAAGATTTAGAAGAAATAAAAGCAATTAATAATAAATTATGTGATTTTTTATATACAAGTATTAAGCCTTGGATAAGTTATGCAGAGCTTACAAGAAATAGCATTGGCACTTGGATACACGATGCTTTAATAATTGCATATTTGCTAGATTCTAGCATTTGTAAAAGCGATGAATATTATGTAGATATAGAAACTTGTGGCGAAGCAAGGGGCAAAAGCTTAAGATATGATAAAAATCTTAATATGAATATAGGCATTGATTTAAGCAAGTTAAACCTAGTAAAGGTTTTAAAAGATATTGATAATGAAAAATTATTAAAGCTAATAAAGGCAACTTTAAATGAATTTAGCAATTGATATAGGCTCAAATACTCTTAAAATAGCTGTATTTGATAAGGTTTTAAAAAACTACGAAAAGGTCTTAAACTTAGGACTATTTTATGAAAACGAGTGTATAAATGATGAAGGAATTAAGGTCTTAATCAATGCACTTGATGAGCTAAATTACGATTTAAGCAAGGCAAAAGTAGTTGCTACTGCAATTTTTAGAAAAAGTAAAAATGCTGATTTAATAGCTAATATGCTTTATCAAAAATACGGCTTTAAATTAAAAATATTAAGCCAAAACGAAGAAGCAAGGCTTACTAGATTAGGGGTTGGAATTTCAATTCAAGGTGATTTTACTTTAGTAGATGTTGGTGGGTATTCAACAGAAATTACAAGTAATGATAAAAAATTATTACTTGATATAGGACTTTTATCTTTTTATAAAAGCGTAAAAGAAAAAAACTTAGATATTAAAGACTACGCATATACACTTTTAAACCCTTATAAAAACGAGCTTAAAAGCTATCCAAGACCAATTGTTCTAGCATCAAAAACGGGAATATTTGCAAAAAGTATTGCAAAAAATATTGCTTATAAAGATATTGATGATTTAGAGTTTCATAATAGCATTGTAAATAAAGATGAATTATATAAATTAATTGATTTTATTAATACAAATAATGCCGAAAAAAGAGATTTAATGCTAGGAGTTAATAGAGATTTTGCAGTGCTTTGCGGGGCTTATTTTATTGATACTTTATTTGATGATTTTGAATTTATCATTTCAGCTTATGGGCTTAAAGAAGGAATTTTATTAGGAGAATAGTATGAAAAAATTATGGGGCGGTAGATTTAACCAAGCTACGGATAAATTAGTAGAAAATTACACAGCGACTTTGCCACTTGAAAACAGACTTGCTTTAATAGATATAAAAGGAAGCATAGCACACGCAAAAATGCTTGAGCATCAAAAAATCATAAACTCTCAAGAATTAGCAGAGATTTTAAAAGGCTTAGAAATTATTCAAAACGAATTTATAGAAAATAAATTTGAGTTTAATATAAGCGATGAAGATATTCATATGGCTATTGAAAAAAGACTTAGTGTTTTAATAGGTGCAAGTGCTGGCAAACTTCACACTGCAAGAAGTAGAAACGACCAAACCGCACTAGATGGAATATTACAAATGAAAGAATTTGTATTAGGAATTAAAACTAATTTAAAAGAATTAATGCAAGAGATTTTAAACCAAGCTAAGATAAATTTAGACTTAATTATGCCAGGCTTTACTCATCTTCAAACCGCTCAACCGATTTTATATTCGCATTGGATAATGGCGTATTTTTGGATGTTTAAAAGAGATTATGATAGATTTTTAAATCTATACAACTCATTAAATGAATGTCCGTTAGGCTCGGCTGCACTTGCGGGGACTACTTTTAATATAGATAGATTTTTTAGCGCAAATGAACTTGGCTTTGCAAAGCCAAGTGAAAATAGTATTGATAGTGTTAGCAATAGAGATTATATGCTTGAGTTTTGTAGTGTTAGTGCAATTTGTTTTAGCCATCTTTCACGCCTTTGTGAAGAGCTAATTATTTTTAATTCAAATGATTATAAATTCATTGAGCTAAGTGATGATTTTTGCACGGGTTCAAGCATAATGCCACAGAAAAAAAACCCCGATGTATGCGAAAAAATGCGTGGCAAAACAGGTAGAATTTATGGCAATCTAATCTCAATGCTAACTATTATGAAAGGTTTGCCACTAGCTTATAATACCGATATGAGCGAAGATAAAGCAAGTGTTTATGATACTCAAGATACCATAAAAGATAGTCTAATAATAATTACAAAACTAATTGCAAAAATGAAACCAATTAAAGAAAATATGCTAAGAGCAGCTGCTAATGGATATTCAAATGCTACTGATTTGGCTGATTATTTAGCTAAAAAAGGTGTGCCATTTAGAAAAGCTCACGAAATTACGGGAAAATTAGTAAGCTATGCAATCTCAAAAAAACTTAAATTAGATGAATTAAGCTTAGATGAATTAAGGCTTGAGTGTGATTTAATTGAAGATGATATTTATAAAGCAATTGATTTAAAAACTTGCGTTGATTTAAGAAATTCTTATGGTGGGACATCAGAAAACGCAGTAAAAACCCAACTACTAAACGCTCAAAAAACATTAGAAAATCTAGGAATTTAATTTTAAACTATGTTTAAAGATAGTAAAAGCTATCTTTAAACTTGCAATTTATTATCTTAATAATTAAGCTTTTATTTATATCTAATCATATTTTAAATTCATAAAACCTAGATTATAACAAATCACAATGCAACTAAAATATCAACCTAAAGGAGCAAAAAGAATTTGTAATTTTATCTTAGTATTAAAGCAATCTAAGTTATATTCTAGTGTTTTATACCCTAAACTACCATCAAAAAGTGGATATATAAGCCAAACTTCACTAACTTTAAAAGCTATTGCATAGGCAAATAATTGATATAAATCAGCTTGGCTAATATTACTTAACTTATTTATGATTTTATACTTTGTATCAGCGATGATTGTTTTATCTTTAAGCTCAATTAAAATATCAGGTCGCATTAAACAACGCTCATTTTGACCATCTTTTATTAAGTGTTTTTTTAATAATTGAGTGCTTATTTTTATATTTGGATTGTGTTTTTTAAACATAAAAGCTACATAATCTTCAAAAAGTCTATTCATATCAAAAAGCAAAGCATAAGCGTTATTATCCCCCGCAAATGGTGTAAAACTAAAACCATTTAAAAATAACTTACACCATAAAAGTATGTTTTCATAATAACTATAATGCTTATTTTTTACACTAAATTCACATTTTTTAATATCAATTAAACTAATATCATCAAAAGTCTTTAAATATTTTAAAATCTTTTTATTTTGACTTAGTTTTTTTAAATGAAATAATGTAGTTTTTATAGTTTGATTTATCACATTGTCTATGATATATTCATCATTTTCGGTAAAAAATCGCTCTTTATGAATTAAGTTATGTTTTAAATTCTCATTAAAAAGCAATTTGCCTTTTAAAGTTGTTCTATTTTCAGCTATTTTTATATAATCACTCATAAGCCCTTTATTTAAAAGCACGAAAAGTTCTTCTAAAAACATTTTAACAAAAACTTCAAAAAGTGGCATTTTTTCATCTTTTAGAGTTGCTTTAAGCGATTTTTTAAACGGACTTTTTTGTAAAGTTCTTAAAAGTTCTAAAAGTAGCTGCTTGGGATTTAACTCTCTTTCTTTACAATCCTTAAACATCTCATCTTTTAGCTCATAAGCCTTGCTTAAATCTATTCTTGGCATTATCTCATTACTTGGTTTTGAAACCTTAGGATAAATTTCTAAAACCCCACTTTTTGTCTTTATAAGCCCTACATAATTTCTTGCTTTTAGTTTATTTTTACCGACTATTTTTAAAAACTTTGGGTTATTTTCAGCAAAACTCATAAGCTCATTTAAAAACTCATCGTTATCAAGTGAGCTTATTATTTCGTGTTCGTGGGCTATTTTATTTGCCATAGATTTTATTAAACCAATCTTTTGTTAATTTATCCAAAAACTTATTATTTATGCGTAAAACTTCTTGATTTAACATATTTTTACTTACTATCAATTCTTCATTATCATTAAGCACCGATTTTATCTGCGAATAATCATTATAAAAATACTCTTCTAAAAGTGGTAAAATCTTATTTCTAAACACGACTTTAAGTTCATCAATGCTGTTTATATCCATAAAATACGAATGTCCGATAAGCTTTTCATCTCCTATTAAACATTCAATTCTTTCATTCATTTTATTTAATAATTTATCTAATTCAATCTCATCGAGTTTAAATTTTAAAAGAGAACTATTAGGCATCATCTTTTTAAACTCAAACCTACGCCTTAATGCCGTATCAAGGGTAGTGATACTCTTATCAGCTGTATTCATAGTGCCTATTATATAAACATTATTTGGCACACCAAAACTCTCTTTACTATATGGCAACACTACTTCTAGCTCTTCAGCATTTCCTAGTCTTTTACTAGGCTCAATAAGTGTGATAAGCTCTCCAAAAATCTTACTAATATTCCCACGATTTATCTCATCAATAATGATTATATAAGGCTTTTTTATGGAATTTTCAACATATTCTTTTAAACCTAGAGTTTTTAAATAATCTATGATTACTTTAGCATAAGCAGAATTATAAAGTTGGTATTTTGGATTTTTATATAACTCTTTTATTGATTCTATATTAACTGGATAATCTTTATGCTTATCACTCATACCATCAAATTTAATTCTAAAAGTTATACCATCTCTAAACTGAATATGATATTTTGTATTTGGAATATTAAAATACTTTTCAGGGTCAGCTAAATCTATTGATGATTTTTCTTTTAATGTTTCTATTAAAATATCAAAATTATTGATTAACTCTGTATTACCTTTGGCTTGTTCGCATAAACTCTTAAAAATACCATTAGCTACAACATATTTTATTTCACCATTCTCAGAAATAGGTCTAATTCCTTCTACAAATTCTTCATATCCATAACTTTGATGAAAAGTGATAAATACGATTTGTCCGTTTTTTACATACTCCTTAAACTTTTTTTTGCATTGCTTGTCTTGTGTCATTTTCGTTTGTTTGAGTTGAAAAATCTTCGCCCAAAATCTCTAAAGCTATATTTATAGTATCATAAGTCTTACCAACCCCTGGTGCTCCATATAAAATCTGATTTAACGGATATTTTTTCATAGGTATTTTACTCCTTTATTTTTTTCATATAATATTTAAAAAACTTCATAATATATTAACTAGATAAAGTATAACAAATTTAACAATATCACTTACAAAAATTATGCAATATCTTAAATCTAAATCAAAATTAAAAAGTAGAAAATGATAAATATTTTTAATAAGGCAGTAATTTAAAACAATCATAAATATTTTTTATGCTAGTTTTTTGATTTTATTTGATTTTTATAAAAAAGGTGCTAAGGATAGCACCTTTAAATATTTT
>NZ_JACGAT010000036.1:0-11670 GCF_020137635.1 Campylobacter sp. RM12642 | reverse complement strand
TAGTGGGGGTTTGATAAAAAAGGGCTTTAAGCCCTTTATTTTAAAATGTATATCTAATGGTTGAGTTTATTTCATAATCATTTGTAAGTTTTGTGCCAAAGCTTCTTTCAACACTTAAATTCAATCTTAAATTATCGCTAAATGTATATGCTGTGCCAACGCTTAAAAATCCTCTATCGCTAGCTCCTAATTTGCTTTTTACCTTAGCATTTACTCCTTTTATAATATCGCCTATTAAAAGGTCTGCTTCTTTAGTTTGAGTATCAATTACTGCCCCAACACCAGCTCTAAATGTAAAATCATTTACGCTATAACCTGCAAATATTTGTGGTTTAAATATTAATGGAGAGTGAGCATCTACATTTATTTTAAACTTATTAAAGATTTTTAAGCTTGATTCGTATTTGCCGATATATCCAGTGATTATCTCAAGGCTTGGTTCAAGATAAAAATTATTATTTACATTAAATCTATATCCACCCTCTGCACTAACTAAGAATGAATTTTGAGATTTAACATCAACAAATTTACTATCATAACTACTTCTTATATATTTTAATACCAAATCAGCAAAATATCCATCATTGTGAATATAGCTTAAATACGCTCCTACGCTAGTATCTTTTGCTCTTACACCTGCATTGATTTTATCATAGCCAAATAGCACACCAGCAAGAATATCAGCATTATTTAAGCTAGTTTTTTTATCTGCACCAATTTGGGTTGAATAGTAATTGAAATTATTGTTACCATTGCTAAAACGACCACCATAAATTCTAAACCAAGTCCCAATATCCGCATTTAAACCACGCACTTCACCTAAACGCTTATTCATATTATTGATTTGAACATTTAAAGTGCTTAGAGCTTCTGCTGTTATATCGTCTTTTTTCTCATCTAAAATTGTTGTAGCTATTTGATTTGCTAAGGTTTGTGCTTGTGCTTTTACTTCAGGAGCTGCATTGCTTAAATCTCCATTGTGTGAAGCTGCTAAAGTGATTAATGCGTTAGCGTGAGTTTGAGTATTAGCCGTATAAATACCACTTGACATTAACTCTTCTTTAGCTTTTTTACCTTCTTCTGTATTGTTTGTAATAT
This sequence comes from Campylobacter sp. RM12642, assembly GCF_020137635.1. Taxonomy (NCBI): domain Bacteria; kingdom Pseudomonadati; phylum Campylobacterota; class Epsilonproteobacteria; order Campylobacterales; family Campylobacteraceae; genus Campylobacter; species Campylobacter sp. RM12642. The sequence goes on along the minus strand of NZ_JACGAT010000036.1, from coordinate 10,572 downwards.
TTGCTTGAATTTCTTTTAAATCAGCATTTAACTTATCAAGTTCTGCTTGAGCTGTTAGTAAATCTTGTTTTGCTTTTCCTACTGCCAAGTCTAATTCATTTGTTTTTGCTTCTTGATTTTGTTTAGCAAGTTTCTTTTCTTCTAAGGTTTTTTTAGCTTGTTCTAATTCTTGTTGAGCTGTAGTTAAAGCTGTTTGCACTTCTGATAATTTTTGTGAATTAGTAGTAATTTGAGTAGATACGCTATTTAACTCTTGAGTTTTTAAATCTAAATTATTTTGAGTTTTTGTTTGCTCTGCTAAATTAACTTTTTTGTCTTTATCATTTTTTTCTAAAATATTTATAGTATCAACATAATCATTCCAAGCTTTTTCTTTAGCTTGCGTTAAAGGTGCTATTTCTTTTTCAGCTACTTCTAGTTTTGCTTTTGCATCTCTTTGGTTGTTTTCTAATTCTTGTCTTTTCGCCGTATCACCTGCTGTTTCATTATTCATTTTATTAAAATCATCTACTGCCTTAATGGCGTCATGATATTTTTTTTCTAGTTCAGTATATTTTACTTCTGTTTTCTTAGCATCTAATGTTGATTGTGCAGTATTAAAACTTTGTTTTTTCGCAATTAAATCTTTTTGACCATTGTCATAAGCAGTTGTTAACTCTGCCAATTTACTTTCTAAATCAGTAATTGAAGTTTTTAAATTAGCAATTTCATTATCTAAACTTGCTTTTTTGCCATCTAAATCTAATTTTTCTTTATCTAAAATAGTTTTTTTAGAATTTACTTCATTTAACTTACCTTCTTTATCGCTTTTGTTTCTATCAGCTAAACCTATTGCTTTCATAGCTTCTGTTATTAAAGCCCTATTTGTTTCAGCTTCTTGTTTTAATTTACCTAAAGCTTGACTTTTATTATTTATGTCTTCATTTTTAGCTTCAATCTTGCTTTCTAACTCTGTTTTTTGACTTAAAAAAGTTTCTAAACTATTACTTAAACTATTTTCTACTGCATATACATTTGTCCCTAGTAGTGCCACTGCACAAACTGATGAAAATAATACTTTTTTCATAATTTCTCCTTATTATAAATTCCATCTAAGTATAGTATTTTTATATAAATTTCATTAGATTATTAGGAAAAAATTATTATAGAATAATAAAATTTATTATTTATTAATTTTAATGATAATATTTTTTGAAGAAAACTCACATTTTAAATCATCAACAACATAAGTTAAATCATCAATTATTTGAGTAAAACCATTTTGAGTTTTTGAGTAATTTTTCTTAGAAAATATATTTTTACATAAAATTATATCTTTTAACAAATCATCATAATACCATTTGCCAAAGAATTTTTCATTAAAGCTTTTTTTGGTATAGCATTCGTTGTTAAAACATATTTTTTCATTGATTTTAAAAGTATTTATGTATTTTCCAAGTGTATATAAATCAAGATTTAAATCACCTTTATTATCCTTTAAAAAACCTTGTCCTTTAAACTTAATAATATCGCTTTTGATAGTTAGATTTATAGTTGTAGTTGGAATTTGCTTAGCACAAGAACTAAAGAATAGGGCTAAAATTAGCCCTAAGTAAATCTTATTTACCATTTAAAAAATCTCTTAAATTATTCACCATCATTGCTACTAGTCTTGTAACACACTCACAAGCAGTCCAAGCTATGTGCGGGGTGATTATTAGATTTTGCTTTTTGCTTATGTTTAATAAAGGATTATCAGCACTCATTGGCTCAACTTCTACAACATCAAGCCCAACGCGGATATTTTTACTATCAATTGCTTTTGCGAGTGCTACTTCATCAATTATCCCGCCACGCCCAAGATTTAGCAAATACGCATTATCTTTCATCATTGTTAGTTCTTTTTCGCTGATTAATTTATATGATTTGTCGTTAAGTGGAGCGTGAATGCTTATAATATCGCTATTTTTTAGCAATTCTTCTAAGCTAACTTTTTTAAAATCAGCATTGTTATTATTACCACTAAGACTTGTATAAATCACATTAGCACCAAACATTTGTGCTATTTTTGCAACTTCTTTTCCAATAGCTCCAAGTCCTATAATTCCCCAAGTTTTGCCTTCTATTGTGTAAATTCTTCTTGAATAATCGCAAAATAGTTCGCTCTTAGCCCAATTACCTTTTTTTGTGTAGTCATTATAATAAAGAGTTTCGTTCATTAATGATAAAAGTAGAGCATAAGTATGTTGAGCTACACTTTTTGTGCTATAACCTGCTACATTTTTAACTACGATATTAAATTCTTTTGCCGCAACCAAATCAACCGTATTCATACCCGTTGCACTAATTAAAATTAGTTTTAAATCAGGGCAAGCTTGCATAACTTCACGGCTCATCTTGATTTTATTAATCACTGCTACTTCGCATTTTTCTAATCTTTTTACTACTTCATTAGGCGATGATTTTTCATATAATACAACTTCGCCAAATTCTTTAAATGCGTCAATGTTTTCTCCACCTAAGGTGTTTGCGTCTAAAAATACAATTTTCATTCTTTCTCCTTTTTATAAATTAAAGCATTTTTTATCTCATCAAGATTTGTTATAAAACCACGATTAATTAGATTAATAACATCGCTAGATGCAAGGACTAAACTAGCTATTTTGTCAATATGTTTTGAAAACTCATCTTCTTTTATAAAATCACTTATTTTAGTAGGTAAATTGATTTCTTTGTAAAACTTAAGCAATTTTTCATATTCATCATATTTTTTCTCAATTAGTAATTGGACTAAAATACCAAATGCTACTAATTCTCCGTGCAAGAAGTTTTTTTCTATTTCTTTAATATAACTTATCGCATAGCAAGTTGCGTGAGCAAAAGCTCCATTATATTCAATATTAATTGAGCGTGAAACATAGCCAGTATTTACTATTATTGACATTACGACATTTTTAAAACTCAAATCATCATTTAAAGATTTTGCATATTCATAGTTTAAATCTACGCACAAATTACTACAAATTTTGCCAAAAGAATTTGAGTAATTTACGCCTATATTATTAGCTTTTGCATATTTTAATTGCAAATCAAATTCGTAAAATTTCGCCATCGTATCGCCAATACCTGCTATTAAATACCTTTTAGGAGCGTTTTTAATAGTTTCTAAATCTATAAAACATTTAAAAGGTGGTTCTTTAAAAAGCGCTAATTCTTTAAACTTTTCATCTTCATAAATAACAGATAGAGCAGATACAGCAGCACAAGTTGCAGCGATTGTTGGTATAGTAATTATTTTTAGATTAAAAGCATTTGCTATGTATTTTGAAGTATCTAAAACCTTACCACCACCAATTGCTAAGACTAAATCAAATTCTAAGCCTTTGCATTCATTTATAATTTTATTAATATCATTAAACGAGCATTCTTTAGTATGCGTTAGATGATAATTGCCACTAATTGCGTATTCTAATTTATCTTTAAATTTCGCAAATGCCGTAACTCCAGCAATAACTAAAATATTTTTATAATTTTGTAATTCTTGTTTTAAATTCTTTTTAATATCAAAATCAACTACAAATGAAGTAAGACTTAGAATTTCTTGCATATTTTTCCTTTATTTAATAATGTGTCCTACGAATTGTGCGTAATTATCTATAATAGTTCCACCTTTTCTAAATCCAAGTCCGCACGCTTCGTAGGCAAAAAATACCCCAGCTTGATAGAACTCGCCATTATATTCGTTAAGTTCTGCAAATTCTTGATAAATAAATCCGTTATTTTCATAATCTCCATTATTTTTTGTAATTATTTCGCCATTTTTGTCCAAAATCGTAACATTTGCACCTTCACGACCAAAAAACGGCTTTTTAACTTGTTTAGTGTTTTCAAGTGGTAAAAAGCTAGTTTTTAATAAATATTTATGATTTGGATAAAGCTGCCATAAAATCTCTAAAATAGCCTTGCTTTGAAATAATAATGTATAAGCAGGATTTAGGATAATTGCTTTTTGGTTTTTGATTATTTTTGTTAGTAAATGTGCTAATTCGCTTTCTTCAATAGCTATTATTTCCCAAGGAATTAGCATAAAGCAAAACTCATAATTCTCATCAGCTAAAAACACTCCATCTTCGCTAAATTCAACATCTTCAATATAAGCAAACTCGCATTCATATCCAGCGTCTTTTGCCATTTGCATAAGCAATCTTGTAGTTAGCTCTTCTTCAGTATTTTTTACACTTGTAAAAAGTATTTTCCAGCCTTCATATACTTCATCAAAATTACTTACATCTTCATCTAAAGTTGATAAGCGTTTAAAATTATCAACGATTGCTTCGTAAGTGTGATTGAATTGATTGCTTTCATCTAAATTATTTAGTCTTAATTGCTCAAATTGTAAAATCGCCGTTTCAAAAAGTGCCGTTGGAGTATTTGCATTAAACTCAAGCAATTTAATAGGTAAATTATCAAGCCCACCAGCTAAATCAAAACGCCCATATAAATGCCAATGAACTTCATTTTCCCAAGATAATTTCACAACTTCGTGTAAATTAAAAGGAATGCCAAGTTTATCTAAAAGATTATTATCAATTACATAAGAACCTGCGTTTATAAACATATCATATAGCTCATTACAAGCGTTATAATAATTATTTGCTTCATCTTCGCTAATTATTATTAATTTATCATCTACATATGATTTTTTATCTTCATTTGTATGCCAAGTAAAACCCATATTTTCTAGCTTTTCAGTGCTTAGTTTTTGAATATTTAAAAATTTCATTTTTCTCCTTTTAATAAAAGCTGATTTTAACAAACATTGATAAAGCTTTTATGATTAATTTTTTTTTGATATTATGAAATGTATTTCGTGAGTGGTCTTGACACTCTTAAAAGCAGAGTTTTACTCTGCTTATCAAATCTTCATTAAAATCACTTATCAAATCATCTAAAAATCTTTCTAAATTTCTTGGATTTATACTGATATAGCAATTTTCATATAATTTATAACTAATATTAGAATATTTGTTATTTCTCATTTTTAATAAATTCTCAAAATGACTTGCACGATTTCTAAGACTTAAAAATAGTTTTAATAATGCTTTATTTTTATTATCTAAAAATATATTAGTCTTTTGCCCGTTTATTATTATGTAGTTTTTATTATTCTTATCAAATCTTTTTAAGTCTAAATCTGAAAATATATACTTCTCAATTTTTTCATCTTCAATAATCTTAATTATCGTTCCTAGCGTAAGATTGCTTAATAATTCATCTTTTGTAGGCGTTCTTTTTTTGCTTTTATATAATTTATTGATTTGTTCTTTTATACTTTCATTTTCGTAATCTAAAAGCCAATCATCATTATTAAACTTTTTTGCCAAAATATCATTTAAATAATTTCTTAAAGTTATTTCTAAAATGCCTATTTTTGGGGATAATTTTGAAATTAATTTAAGATTTTTAAAATGCTCGTCTAAGTCTTTATAACTTTGTAATCTTGTATTTGATAAGCACTTTATTAAATCTAATCTAAAATTATTTTTTACACTATCCACAAAATCCCCTTATTTTCGGTATTAAAACAACATTTTAATATAAAAAAATAAAATTGGAACACCTTTTGCTAAAACTTGCTTAGAGAATTTAATTACAAGGATATAAAAATGATGAGATCACTTTGGTCTGGAGTATCAGGTCTTCAGGCACACCAAATAGCAATGGACGTAGAAGGTAATAACATAGCAAACGTTAATACAACAGGCTTTAAGCACTCTCGTGCAAATTTTAGCGACTTGATGAACCAAACAAGCAAAGTTGCAACAGCTCCACAAGGAGAGCTAGGTGGTAAAAACCCTATGCAAGTTGGACTTGGAACTCAAATTAACTCAATTACTAAGATTTTTGCTCAAGGAAGTATCCAAACAACAAAGAAAAACACAGACTTAGCTATCCAAGGCGATGGATTTTTCGTAGTAAGCCCTGATGGTGGTAAAACTTATAAATATACAAGAAACGGGGACTTCGTTCGTGATGCTTATGGTAACTTCGTTGATAATAATGGTTATATAGCACAAGGCTGGTTAAGAGATGAAGTTACAGGCGAAGTTGATACTACTTCTCCAATTAGAAATATAGTAATAAAACCAGGTCTTACAACCCCTGCAAATCCTACAACATTAGTTAGTTTAAAAGCAAACCTAAATTCAGGTAATAGCATAGGCGATAAAAAAACTCCAATCTATCAGCTAGATAGCAATCACGAATGGACTAATATAAACGGCGATGGTATTAAGGTTGATGCGGGTGTGCATAAAGAAAACGATGTTTCACAAAATAGCTTTATTACAAATAAAAATGGTGAATTACGCTTAAATGAGCGTGGCGTTGATATGGGGGTATTATTCAATGCTAGTGGAGAAAGTCTTGGACTTAGAAAAGGTCAAGGAATTTGGGTTAGTTATGCAGAAGCTAGAACTGGGCAATTAACATTGGGTGCTAATAATAATCAAATTGATAATAATGGTAAATTTGCTGCTGCTGCTACATTAAATATAGAAATTAATGGCACTCAAATAGCTGCTAGTGTTTCAACTGTAGCTGATATAGCAACTGCTATTAATGGAGTAAGTGGTAAAACAGGTGTAAGAGCTGATATAGTAAATGGAAATAGACTTATTTTAGTAAATGATAATAAGCAAGGCACAACAGCGGCTATGAAGAATATAATTCTAAAAGCAGGAAATGGTGGTCAAGCTGATAACACCGGTTTATTAGCAAATGGAAATGTATTAGACCATAATGATGGTAATGGTGCTAGTATTAAAGTAGTTACTGCTTATCAATATACTTATGATCCAAACCCAACTAATACAGCACATTCACTAAATGCTAATATGGAAAGAACATTTAATACCACAGAAGATTTAAGAGAAGCTATGCAAAAAGATGCAAGGCTTTATGTAAATTACGATGGAAGACAAGTAACTGATGCTAATTGGAATACTCAAGGGACTAAAAATGATGGAGTTGAAATCATAGTAGATGCTAAAGGACAATTCGTTATCAAAAATCCTAAAGGAGACGCATTTAATGCTGATGATGGCGATGTATTTGATATGAGCACAGAAGCAATCAACGAAAGAGCTAGAATTAAATATAATAATCAACCAGGACATGGTTTAAACGCATGGGATCAATTAACAGCACAAGAACAAGCTACATTTATAGAGCAAAACCCTGATGTAAAAACTCCGGCAAATGCAAACAACAATGAAGATGACTTCAATATGTTCTTAAGCATTAGCAATCTAACAAATCCTGCAAATAATGTTAATGAAAACGATAAGTTTATGAAAACTATGCAAGGTATGCAAGGAGCACTTACAAGTGGAGATGGAATTCGTCAAACTCAAGGGCTTTATATGAGCGCACATAGTTCAAGTATTGATATATTTGACTCACTTGGGACAAAACACTCAATCAAATATGACTTTACAAAAATCGGCTACACAGATGATGGTGGCACAGAGTGGGGAATAGTAATTCAAGTTCCAGAGCCTTGTGAAATCAACATTAGTGGCGAAGGTCCAAAAAATGTCCTAACAGGAACAATTAGATTTAATAGCGATGGTTCATTACAAGGATTTAGCCCAAGTTCAGTAAGCTTTACAGCAAACAACGGCTCAACTCCTAATCAAAACATAGATTTTTATTTCGGTAATCCAAATGATTTTGATGGAATTACAAGTTATGATAGAGAGAGCAATACAAGTGGTATTTCTCAAGATGGTTTTAGTGGTGGGGACTTAAACGGAATTAGAATTGATGAAAGCGGAACAATCATCGGAAGCTTTACAAATGGTAGAAGCTTTGGTCTAGCACAAATTGCGATGGCGACATTTACAAATAACGAAGGTTTAGAAGCTGAAGGCGGCAATGTTTTCACTCAAACATCAAACTCAGGTGAGCCAGTAATCGGAGCTGCTACAACAGGTGGTCGTGGTAAAATCCAAGCAAGTAGCCTTGAAATGTCTAACGTTGATTTAAGCACATCTTTAACAAACTTAATCGTAATTCAAAGGGGTTATCAAGCAAACTCTAAGACAATTACTACAAGCGATCAAATGCTTAACACACTTTTACAATTAAAACAATAATTCTTAGGATTTAAGCTTAGCCTTAAATCCTATTTAAAATTTCAAAATTTTCATTATAATAATTAAAATTTATAAAGGATTTTTATGCTTTTTATTTATTATAAAGACAATTTAAATGTATTAAAACGCACTATTAATATCAATGAAGAAATACCTGAAAATACTTTATGGGTAGATTTGTTTAATTTCAACCTAGATGAGATTGCTTATATAGAAAATAATTTTAATATTAAAATTCCAAACGATGATGAAAAATACAACATAGAAGAAAGTGCGAGATATTGGGAAGAGCAAGATACTATTACTATTAATAATGTGTTTTTAAATAAAGACGCTCTAAATCAAACAACCACTACAAAAGATACGATTACATTTTTACTAAATAAAAAAGTATTATTTACAATCCGTGCTAGAGAAATTCCGACCTTTGCTTCTGTAGAAAACATAATTCTAGCAAATCCAACTCATTATAAAAGTGGCTATGAGATATTAAGCGAGATTTTTGATATGAGAGTGGATAAAGATGGAGATGTGCTAGAGTGGATTGATAAAGTTTCAAGATTACTAAAAACCGAGATTTTAGAGCAAAAAAATGCTCTTGATTATGATTTTTACCTTGCTAAGATTTCAAATCTTCAAGATTTAAATATGCAGATTAGATATTCGTTGTTTGAGAAGAAAAAGACCTTATCATCACTTATTAAAAGCGATAAAATAGGCGTTCATATTAAAGAGAATTTAGACATAATTTTAAAAGATTTAAATTCTTTAATAGATTTTAGCCTTTCGCAACTTGGGATTTTGGATAATATACAGACAATTTTAACTAGCAAAATTGACATAGAACAAAACAAAATCATAAAGCTTTTTACCATTGTTACCGTTGCTATGATGCCGCCTACTTTAATAGGGACAATTTATGGAATGAACTTTGAGAATATGCCTGAATTAAAATTCCAATATGGGTATTTTATAACCTTGAGCCTAATGATAATCTCTACAATAATACCTATTATATTTTTTAAGAAAAAACGCTGGTTATAAGGGTGGATTTAAAACAATCATAAATATTTTTTATGCTAGTTTTTTGATTTTGCTTAGTTTTTAAAAAAGGTGCTAAGAATAGCACCTTAAAATAATTACAATAAAAATATATCGCTAAAATCTAATTTATGTTAAGTTATTTATTTTGCTGTGATTTGCAATGCTAATGCAAGTTGGAATTAATATATTTTTTATTTTTTATACACTAGCACTAAAATCATTTTTGATATGACAATCTCTGCAATCTTTTAAAACCCCTTGCAATGCGTAGTTTTTATAAATCAGCTCTTAGACTTCATCATTTGCAAGGCGTTTAATAATATCTAGCTTTAGTTTTTTATCTTCTTTACTTAGTTTTTTTAAAACCAGTTTTAAAGCCTTTTGATTTTAATACTTAGTATTTACTCATAGATTTTTAATCTTGGCTCTAAAATCTTTAAAACTTTGTGTCTTCAACTATCACTCTTATGAGCTTTTTCTAACTCTTTAACTTATTTTAACGCTTTTAAAAATACGGATTATTATTTGTTGTAATTGTTACATTCATATTTGTTACTTTTGTAATCGTTAGTATTATTAAGCGTTAAGAAAAATGCCTTAATCTAAATCTTTTAGTCTAATTTTATTATTGATTATATTTATTTATAAAATTTATCAATATTTCTCTTAGCTCATCTTTTAAAATGCTTCCATCGGCTACATGCACGACTATATCTTCCATAACTATAGCAAATTTCTCATTATATTTATCATCTAAATCCAAAAAATGCATAGCTAAAAATATTGAAGTTCTTTTATTACCATCAGTAAAAGGATGAAATTTTATACACGAAAACATTAAATGAGTAATTTTATCGGCTAAAGTTGGATAATAATTATCGTTTTTTATGTGTTCTAATGCACTTTCTAGGTAGCCTAATTGAGTATTATTAAAACCACTCAATCCGCCTGTTTTTTCAATGATTTTTTCGTGAATAATTATGGCTTCTTCTAATTTGATATATCTCATTTGTCTTTTAATCTTTTAAATACTGATAAAATCTCTGGTTTGTCTAACTCTTTTTCCATTTTTGCCATAGTTTGACTGACTAATCGTCTTTCTTCTTGGTATTCTTGTGTTTTTAAATTTTTATCTATATATGGATTTTTCACAGCGTTATCAAAATTAAATTCTTTCATCTTAACTCCTTTTATAATCGTTATCTTATACTAAATATGTTTAATTTATCAAGTTTTAAAGAATTTAAATTAGGAAATTGATTTTTAAATTTAAAAAAGGGAGCGAGTGCTCCCCTTAGGATTATTGCAATAACCTTAGTAATTTTTACTATTGTAATAACCTTAGTCGTTTTTTAAGATAGCTAAACGCTATCTTAAAAACTCCTATTAT
>NZ_JACGAT010000035.1:0-12545 GCF_020137635.1 Campylobacter sp. RM12642 | reverse complement strand
CAATTTCTAAAACCTTTTAATATATTTTACATATTATATTATATTGATAACTTAAAATAGTTTATTCTCCAATCTAAGTTTTTATAACAAACTGGTTATGATAAAAACCATGTATTTATACTCTGCTGCATCGATGTTTTTGCGTAATTTATCGGCACTTTTCCACAACGCATCTTCTAGTTTGATTTCTACTTTCTTTGCCATTTTTATCCTTAAGTGGTTTTTCTTAGTGTAGCAAAAAAGCCTTATATTTGCCTAGCTTCCGCTAGGCTTATGAGTAGTGTAAATCATTTAGTAGTTTTAAATTGGATATTAAATTTTTCTAAAATCTCTACTTGCTTTGTATCAAAAATTAATCTTATTTTATTTTTACCATCTAAATCATATTCTAAAAATGTTTTTTTGCCTATACTTGATAAAACTTTAATATTATTAAATCTCAAATTTCCCTTTGTTGTCTTACAAATTTCTAATTTTTTAGCATTACCTTCTTCTGTTTTATTATCTTCGTAACAAAATTTAAAATCAATATCCATCCCACGCTCTTTAAGATAATCAGCCACATTGTCATTCATATATACCATTACATCTGCTTTATAGTTTCCAATCCCAGCTACACCCATGATATTTATATTTGCAAATTCTACATAAACTAAAATTGAGATAATTAATATTATTCTACCCATAATCTCTTTACCACAATATCCAATAAATATAGTTATTATATACATTATAAAAAGCATAATCGCATATAAGTAATGCCAATACCCTTCTTTGTTTTCCGATAAAAGTAAACTAAAAATAAGAAATACAACGAAAATAAACACATGCATTAAAATATAATAATAACTCATTATGTGATCTAGTATAGTCATAGCCTTATTATCAATTTTTTTCTTATGTTTTAGTATGTCTTTCTCCATTAAGCTACATATATACTCATTCTCTTCTTTTGAATATTCGTTTTCTATTTTGCTTTTTAATACTTTTAGTTCTCCTATATATTTTAAAACTAATACTTTTTTAGATTCAAATTTTTCTTTAATTTTCCTATCACTTACAAACCACTGAATAATATTTTCGTAGCAAAAATAAGAAAGTAATAAAATTATTAAAAAGAAAACAAAAGTATGTAAAGTAAAAGCCAACAATTCATTCAAATCAAATCCTGGAACATCGTTTAAAGTAAGTACATAATGTTTTATATATAAAAATATAGCACACATAACAAACAAAGTAAAAACTGCATTTCCTGTTGATTTAATTGTGCGAGAAAACCTCTCGCTCTTATCAATAATATCACTATTCTTATTATCTGATAAATTATTTTCCATTTAATCTCCTTAATTTAAATTATCAAATATAGAATTTATTATAGTATATTTATCATTAAAAAGCAAATTTTAATATTTTTATGATATAAATAGAAAAATAATTATAAATATTTCTTTTTAGGATAGCAAAATGAAGGTTGATGATAAAGATTTAATGCTAATTGATTTAATTTATGAAAAAATTTCATCTAAAGATGAACTTGCAAAGGCTTTAAAGGTAAGCACAAAAACCATTGAAAATAGAGCAAAAAATCTAAGCGAAATTATAAAGTATAGTAAAAAACTTGAAGGTTATATTTTCACTGACTTGCTCCCAAAATACATAAGCCCAAAAGTTGTCTTTAAGCACATTTTTGCTGAGCTTGAAAATGCAAACCTTGAAAGCGAGTTTAAAGGGCTTTTTGATGAGTATTTTTACTCACAAGAAAAGCTAATTGATACTTCAAAACTATCAAATCTAAACCAAAAAATCATCATGCTAAATCACGCAATAAATCATAACATTTTGCTAAGTTGCAAGTATAAAAACGAGAGAAAAATCATTCAAGCAAACCAGTTAAAGGTATCTAATTCTAAACGCTATCTTTATATCACTTACGACAAAAAAAACGGCGAAAACACAGGAGAATATAGAACATTTGCTCTAAATTCTATGAAAGATATAATAGCTTTGGAGTATGTAAAAAATGGCGGATTTAAAAACACAAAAAGTGGAAATGCTTTTGGCTATGCTGAAGGTAAAAAAAGCGTGATTTTATACCTTAAAAATGAAGCGGCTAGTTTTTTTAAACGAGAAAAGCCAAAAAGTCATAATTTTAGATTTTTAAGCGAAGATGATAATGGTATAGAAATTGAGTTTTTCTACTCACCAAGCTCGGTTGAACTTGAAAGCTTCATCGCTTCTTGGCTGCCACTAATTAGCATAAAAAACGACGATGAACTAGCCCAAACAATCTATGAAAATATCCAAAACAACCTAAACGAACTAAGGAATTTGAAATAGGAATTTCGTTTGTTTAGTATAAAACCTATCAAACAAATAAAATTTATTTTTGTACTCATTTTAAAATATTTAAAATAAACCGTTTATATATTTAAACCACCAAAAAGTTTCAAATTTAAACAAGCTTCAACCTTATTTTAGTAATATCAAATAATTAAACAATAGGAGAAAACATGATAAATAATAAAAAAATAAAAAATATTTTAGAGCACATTAACAGTGATTTACAAGAAAGAGAAGAAATAGCATCTATAATACTTCTTTGCATGATAGCAAACAAATCTGTGTTTTTATATGGACCTCCAGGCACTGGTAAAAGCTACATAGCAAGAAAGGTTGCAAGTGTTTTTGAGAGTGATAAATTTTTTGATTATTTAATGGGAAAATTTAGCACTCCAGAAGAAATCTTTGGCCCATTTAGGCTTAGTGAGTTAAAAAAAGATAATCTTGAAAGAGATATTAAAGAATTTTTACCTAGTGTTGATTTTGCTTTTTTAGATGAGATTTGGAAAAGCTCTCCTGCTATCTTAAACTCGCTTTTAACAATACTAAATGAAAAAATCTTTAAAAATGGAAAAGAAACAATAAAAGTTCCGCTAAAAGGACTAATATCAGCAAGTAACGAATTCCCACAGGCAAATCAAGGACTTGAAGCTTTATATGATAGGTTTATTGCTAGGCTTGAAGTAATGCCGATTGCAAACAAAGATAACTTTAAAAAATTTATACAAAATGAAAGCAAAGAAGTAAAATTAGAAGAAAAAATTAAAAACACTGAAATAGAAGAGGTATTAAAAAAATCAAAAAAAATCAAAATAGATGAAAAAGTATTAGACATACTAGAATTATTTAGAGCTAATATAAGTGTTTATAATAATGAGAATAAAGACAATGCAATATACATAAGCGATAGAAAATATAAAATGATTTTTGAGCTTATAAGAGTTATGGCTGTATTATGCGAAAGAGAAAAGGTAGAAATAGGAGATTTGATACTGCTTGAGTATTGTGCATGGGATAAGCCAGAACAAAAAGAAATAATAAAAGAAGCTTTAGTGAAAGCTATAAAAGACTTTTCTCCTAAAATTATGTTTGATTTTTCAAAAATAAATAAACTTAAAAAAACAATTAAATATGAAATAAAATACCAAAAAGAAGATTTTGCTTATGTTAAAGTTGATGATGAAGAATATATTTATACTAATCAAGAGCTTAAAACCTATTACGGAGATTCACAAAAAACTATATCTATATATATTAAAAAAGAAAGTTTATATAAAACAGATTTTCAAGAAATATGCTACAAAGATCAAGATGGTTATTTAGAAAAATTATATGACTTTAGATATAAATATGATGATAAATCACATAAGATATATCATGGTAATGTTGCAAGGTATAATGGCTACGACTATGCAAATAAATATCAATACGATAATGTAAATAAAATGCAATGTTTAACTTCTATTATACCTGATTACAAAAAAGGAGATGATAAAAAAATATCATCTTTCGTGCAACAATCATTTATCAAAGAATTAAAAAATAGCATAGATAATATAGAAAACCATATGCAAAAATGCGAAGAAGAAAAAGAAAAATTTATTCAAACAATGAATAATCCTTTTTTTGATAAAAATAAGTTTGATATGTATTTTAAAGCTTTAGAAGATACAAAAAGCAATCTTAAGGCTAAAAAAATAGAATGTGAGAGATATTTAAAAATATTAGAAGAAGATGTAAGGATTACAAACTAAATGCAAGATATCGAGCTTACAAACAATGAGATAATAGACAAAGCATTAAAAGAACGCATAAATAATTTTAAACAAAACCTAAAAGAATACCTTGCAAATATACCACAAAATTTGCAAGATGAAAAAAATAAGCTTTTTTATAACGAAATGCTGATAAACCAACAAAACTATCCAGAATATAGTGAAGTTTTGGATGATTGTTTGTGTTTTAACGATGATTTTGATGATGATTTTTATCATGAAAAATATAAAGCTAAAGAAACAGAATTAAAAGATAAGAAAAACTATAAAAAAGCACTTAAAAGCTATCATAATTCTTTAACAAAAAGTATTTATAACGAGTGGAGTGATATATATAATAAAAAACTATCAAATTGGCAAGAACAAGAAAAGCTAAAGAAAGAAAATGATTTTATAAAAAAACTTAAAGATTGGTTGAAATTTATAAAAAGCTTAATCAATATATCATCAAATCTAGGTATGAATGATGATTTTAAAAACAATCTTTACTATTCACTAGCTAGCTCTATAAGAAATGGCGAAGAGCTAGATAAATACATAAACCATAACTTTGGTAATGGATGTGGTTTGGAAGAAGCTTTAAATACTTTAAATGAATTTTTAGAATTTATAGAAAGTGAAAGCATAAAAAAACTATGTGATAAATTAGGCTCGCTAGAAGAATCTATAACAAAAACCAAAAAACATAAAGAAATGTTTCAAAAGTCATTTTCTCAAAACATACCTATACCAAGCAAAAATAAAGCAGAAATAACAGGCATAACTTTAGATAATAAAATAGAAAATATAGTTCCTAGCGAACTTGCTTTGCTTGGTGGTGAATTTGAGATTGTGTTTGATTTAAAATATGTAGAAAAAAGACTACTTTGCTTTGAGAGTGTGGAGTATGAGAAAATAGAAGGACTTGAAGATATAGAAATAGAGGTTGAAAAGCAAGAAAGCGATAAAGGTCCTATGATTTTATGTGTTGATTTTAGTGGTAGTATGAGTGGAGAATGCGAGCACATAGCAAAAGCAGTAACATTATATATGGCAAAGCAAGCAATGAACGAAAAAAGAGAATGTTATATAATAACTTTTTCAACCAATATAAAAACAATACACCTAAGCAAAAACGCAACAATTTTTGATGTAATTTCTATACTTCAAATGAATTGTAGTGGTGGAACAGACCCATTTATAGCTATCAAACACGCTATAAAAAAGCTTAAGGAAGATAGTTTGAAAAAAGCTGATATTTTGATGATTAGTGATTTTGTATTTAATAAAAATGATAAAAATGAATTATTAAAATTACTAGAAAATGAACAATATAATAAAATCTATGCTCTATATTTAGGTTATTTTCAAAATTCAGTGGTTTGGGATAAAATATTTAATGAAGAATTTATCTATAACCTAAATACAAACGATATAGAAGAATTAGGAAGAGATTTGATTAGGCTTAATAATCATTATTGAAGTTGTCTAATATCTCTTCGTTTGTTTTTCGTCTATTTATGTCATTTGTATAGCAAAAACTTATATTTTTATCTTCACAAACAAGTTTATATAAACTAGGATTTAAAATTCTAGTTTTATTATCATTATAAATACTTCTTTGACCATTGTCGCTATTTCTTTTAATTGATAATGGATATATTAATATATAAAACAATCCTACTTGTTCTTGAGACAAATGATGAGCAAGATTTAACTATAGAGTTCTAAAATATTTAACTTATTTTTACCTCTACAAACTCCAATAAAAGCTTTTGAATTTTATACTTTAATAATAATTGAAAGTTTTGTTTATAAAAATAATTCAAAAAACAAAAATTGAAAATATAATTTCAATTTACTTAATAATAAATATAAATAAACATAATTTATTTTCTAGCACTAAGCTTTAACATTACAAAAAAACTCACAAGGTTTAAATAAATAGTTTTACTAAAGTTATTTATCATAAATATAAATTATTTTATATATTCAAAAATATGCAAAAACATTGTAAATTTTGCAAGAAATTAATGCAAAAAGATCTTTAAAACTATATAAAATACATAAAAAATACTAACCAAAAAAGTAAATATAAAGACTATGTAGTAAATATATAAAAACCTTATTATCTCTATACTTTGTTTGTTTACATTTAGTAAAAATATAGCAATTTACAAAATAAAAAGTAGCTTATAGTTACACAAAATTATTAAAATTAAATCAATTAAAAATACAAAAATATCTTTTGCTTTAACAAACTTTGCTTTTCTGTGATTGTTTAAATAATTACAATAAAAACCAATAAAAATGCTAAAATGTGTGATAATTTATCATCTTTAAAATCGTTAAAATTATTTATTGCTTATTTAGAAAAATAGCATGGATTAAACTTTTAAACGTATTTTAAGTGTTTATAAAATAAACAAGGTAAATTGAATTTGATAAAAATCTGCTGATATTTACACTATAAACAATAATTTCAAAAATATTATTTTTGAAGAATGTTAAAATTAATCAAAGTAATTATGAAAAATTTGCTAAATACCAAAAATACTTTAAAATTACAAATCATAATTACTATATTTGAATTAATATATTAAGATGTTTTAATTCAAACATCCAAAAGACTAGTTCTTATAAAATTATTAATATTAAATAAACTGCTATAAACAAAGAAAATATAAAATCTCTCTTACAAGATATTTTATTGATGCTTATATATTTAATTATTTTTATCATTTTTGGTTTTTTGTATTTCAGTAAAAACAATAAGAGCAAGAATTTATTTTGTGTATTTTTTAAAATTTATCTTCGTATATTTTATGTATTTAAAATTAACTGATATGTAAACCTTAATTTTCAAATAACCTGAAACACTAATAATGCTATAATAAATTAAATCAAATTCAGGTAATATATGATAAATAACATTATTTAATATGCTACTCAAATAGCAATATATAAAGGTTAAATTATATTAATTAGGTGATAATGTTTATATATCTTAAGAACTTATCATAAAATCTTTTTACACTCTAAGCAAAATATATAAAAAATTTGAAGACAATTAATTATCTGGGTTTTCAGTTATCAAGAAAAAATTGGCAACTGCTACAGATGGCAAACAATACAAGATTAAATTTTACTCTCTTGAAATAATACTTACAATTGACTTTATAGTACCTAATAGAAAGATATAAAAATTATAAAATAGACATATATATAAAGGCTTTGTTATTAATAGAGATAAGGTTAAAAAAAAGAACCCATAGTAGTAGGAGTTTTATTATTTTGATGAGTTACTTAAATATATAATAGATATTAAAAGCAAAAAAATAAAATATTTATAAAACAATAAAAGATTTGTTTGTTTTATACGTAGACTATAATGACTACTTATATATTTTTTGCTAACATTTAAAACAAATTTTATATGCTATCACATAGAGCAATAGCAAAAATAATTTTTACAAAGCTAATGTAAACAAAAAATATGTAATTTAGATTATTAAGGATATAAGAAGGCGGAGTGACATTATGATAGCTAAGAAAATTATCTAAATAAAAATAAGCTTAATAGTCTTATAAATATAGTTTTAGAACTAACTAAGTTTAGAGCAGGCAAAACCTAAAACTAAAAATAGATTATAAAAAATAATGTTAATAAGCTTTTAGAGTTTCAAAAATGGGTGAGAGGTAAGGTTTTAAATAGCAATAGACAAGTTTCAAATAAATAAAAAACGATAACTTATGAACATTTGAAATATTTTATTAGAAAAAGAAAATAAAAAGAAATGCTAAAAGTTGATAGACAAGCATTAAAAGAACTTAGCAAAAAACTAAAAAAATAAATAAATTTTCGTTTACTTGAGCATATAAAATACATAAAAAAATAATTTGATAAACGAAATTTTATAATAATCCATATTTATAGATACAGAGTACTAAAGATTTTCAATATATTCATCTATATCTTCATCACTTAAAAATGCTGATTGGATATAGTATTTTTCTCCACTTAACTTTGCTATCATATGACCATTTCCTAGTAACTTCTCAGCTCCCTTTTCATCTAAAATAATATTAGAATTTTTTTCCGTATCTACTCTAAGAGCAAATTTTGCTCCTAAATTAGCTCTTAATATAGGTGGTACTACGGTATTGTCTGGTCTCTGTGTGCTTATTATTAGATGGATACCAGCAGCTCTTGCTTTACCAGAAAGGCTTTGTATATTAGATGACATACAAGCGCTGAAATCTTTATCTAGCATCCAGTCTGCAAATTCATCAAAAACAACAACTATTCTAGGAAGAATTATATCTGTTTGCTTGTTGTATGAGTTTATATCTTTAGCTACACCTTTAAACATAGCATATCTTTGTTCCATTATTTCAACTAATTGATTTAAAGTATTTATCGCTTCTTCTTTTTGGGTTACTAAGCTATGCAGATGTGGTATATTTTCGTATTTTGCAAATTCTACCTGCTTTGGATCTATCAAAATAAGATTTAAATATTCTGGTTTATTTGTTCTTATTAGGTCTATAATAAGAGAATTTAAAAATACACTTTTTCCACTTTTTGTCATGCCTGCGACTAAAGCATGAGAATCACTACTATTCAAATCAAAATATATATTTTCATTGTTTGTTTCGCTTTTTCCAATTATAAGCTTGGTATTAAAATTTTGGTTTTCTAATTCCCTTTCTTTTACACAATCTTTATAAAACACTATATCTCTTATTTCTCTTTGAAATACCAAATCATATGCCCTAGGAACAACTTCAACCCTTAATAATCTTAAACCACACATAGACAAAAATACACTATCTAATTTTTCAAACATAGTAATATTCCAATCATAATTAGGTTTCAACGAAAACCTAATGCTATTAGGTGTTAATTTAACATCAATAATTCTAGTTGCTATATCATGATGTATTAGAACATTTTTGATATTTTGTTCAATCAAGCTTGTATCAATTTCAACAGCTTTGCTATATTGCACATCTACACACTCTTTAACTGCAAAATCTTTAATATCATCATTTTTAGCAACATTCATATTTTTAATATCTTCAGCCTTATCACATTTTTGCTGCTCACTCAATTGATAATTAATGTCTATCAATTTCGTTTGTTTGTCTATATTATTTAAGATATTTAATATTGCTTTCTTTCCTATGTGATACTGCACCACGCCATCGCAATCACGGCGTTCAATATTTTCATCTAAATCATAAACAAAAATGAAAGAAAATCCCCTAACTATGAAATTTAAATTCTTATAATTTTGTCTAATTTGCGTTCTTAATTGCTCGGAATTTATATCCACATTAGTATCTGTTTTAAACGCTCTTAAATGCTCTTCTATAATCAAATCAGTAAATCTTGCTATACAAAAATCTTTATCGTTATATTCATCTTCGCTAAAGATTTTTTCTACCTGTTTTTTTGTATGCAAAGTTTGTATTATTGATTTGTCTTCAAGATCTCTTTTGCTTAAATTTGAGCAATATTTAATCTCATAAACATCAACGTATAAAGTAGACAAATCCCCATCCTTAAACACTGGGGTAATTGCTAACAAATCTGCTAAGCGCCCTTCTTTTCTAAACATTTGAGAGTAGCTATCAACTCCCCCTAAAAACCAATCGGAATAATTATCTAAATATATAATAGCACTGTTTGTGGAATTGTTTTTTATAATATAATTAGACAAGGCTAAGCCTAAGAGCTCGTTTGCAAAGCTTCCTTTGCCGGTAGCTTTTAACACTATATCACCTGCTATCTCATCAGCTAAATTTATTAGTTTTTCTTCTATATTTTCATCGTAAGCTATATTTTGCTCTATTATTTCTTGGATTTTTGCTTTAATTGTCTTTTTTAAAAGTATAAAATTTCCATGCGATGATATTGACAATACCTTGTTTAAATTACGTGCTTTTTTATATTTGATAACTCTAGCCCCACATGCATTTAAAACTCTTTTATCGGTTAGTGAATCCGCGCTAATAACCCATTCGGTTTTTTGGTGAATCTTACTAATTGTTTCTTTTATATTTTGATCTTGAGTAAAACTTATTGTAGGTAGTTTATAATCATAATCACCCTTATTGTCAGACACCAAAGATAAAATCAAAGTATCTAAAATCCTTGATACTTGTGTCTTCACAGGGGTTGTTAAATACCTGCTGATGTTTTTTTCATTCTCGGTGATAAATCTTTTGTTGCTCCAAATAGTAGGATGAAAATCAAATAAAGCTATATTGTTTATATTTGCTTCTGGCAAGTTTTTATACTCTATTTTAGCTCTTGAAGAAAAAAAGTCATACAAAAGCGCAATGTCTAAATTATAATTCAACCTATCTAAACTATCAAAGCTGTCATGAAAAGCCTGCAACCTTACGTTTGATAAAAATGAAATTTCTTTTTTTTGTATATCATCATTGCTAGTATTTTTTAGAATATCGCTATATATTTTTCTTATCTTTGAAGCATTATCCCCATTTAAAAAAAGTTCATAGTTTTGCCCATCTTCTACAACATCTAAAAGCTTTTTAAGTATTTCTAAAGGCAATATAGAGCTGTTTGTTTCATGCAACAATACCTTTAAGTTATCTACCCTATATAAATATAATTCTAAATATTCTTTAATACTCTTTTCTAGGGTAGAAATATATTCTGATGTGATTATATTTTTCTCATTTTCATTAGGGATATTTTCATACAAACTATGTTCGTCAAAATGCTCAGCTGGAACTAAGAGCTTGTTTTTATCTCCATTTAAACTAAAAAAATCAAAATAATAAGGTGTTTTAGCCAAAATATCTAAATCGTTATAATAAGCATCTTGCATGGCTATGTTTTCTTTATCATCTTTAAAACTATCTATTACTGATGCTATTTTTTTAATTTTTACACAATAAGAAAGAAGCCTTAGTGGATGATATGATGGTATAACTAAAAAATCGCTACTATTTTGAATTTGTAAAGTAAACATGGATACAAATGATTTTATAACATCATTTTTATAATCATCATTCCTATAATTATCATAGATGTAATTTGCACAATTTATATAAGAATCATTTAAATCTTGACAAATTTTAAGCATATCACCATCTTTGCTAGAAAAAGAATGTTCTAAAAAGCCTATAAATTTTTCTATAAAATCATTATAAATATCATTAAACTCATCGGGGTTGCTAAAATATTTTTTATATTTGTTAATAAAATTAAAAGCGTATTTTTTATAATTCATCCCAAATGGCATATCACTTAACGTAAAGCGAAGATTGTTTTTACCTAAAAAACGATTGGCTATATAAAATGGACTAAATATTTTCTTCTCTTTAAGTATATGCAAAATATTATCTACACTATCACAGTATTTACTAACGATACTTTTTGTTTCAAACTTCCATTTAATATATTTAGTTATCTTTCTATCGTCTTTGTAGGTGATGGTTATCTTAAAATCCAATTCTGTTTTTTTACCTCTTGTTGTTTTGTCTTTTTCTTGCGTGTTTAGATTGCTATCAAAATCATCGCTGTATAAAAACTCTTTAAGCTTTTCATCAAATTTTAATACATTTGAAAATTTTTCAATAATTAAAAATCTATATTTTAAATACCTCAACGCATCTTTGTTGTAATTACTAAAAATTGCCTTTTTTTGCTTTTTGTCTAAACTAATGCTTATTTGCTCTAAGCTACACTCTAACATATTTATAAGCTGAACCAGGCCAACCAAAAAATTATTTACCTTAATGGTTTTTGGGTATAACATTTTTTTCCATTTGTTATCTAGATTGAGATTTTCAGATATATATCCTTTATACTTATCATAAAATTCTTCTACCATCTCTAGATTTTTATTTGTTTTTTTAGTGCTAAGTGTTTTTAGTAAACTAACTTCTGCACTTTGTAGCGTGATGTCTTTTTGTTCTAAATAATCAATAGTTTGTTGATATAAACTAAGATTTGGTTGTATGATTAATTTATCAAACAATAATTCAATTTTATTATCTGCCCAATCAAGTGTTGCAAATTTTATTTTATCTTTATTTAAAGTATTTTTATCTGCATATATAAATTGCTTAATGAGCTCTTTTTTACCGCTATCTAGCATATCAAATTCTTCTTTTATAATACTTCTCTCATCATCTTCAAAGAATTTATTAGCTAAATCTTCATTGTTTAAGTTTTTATACTCTTTATTTATAGCATTAGACAAATCTTTGAGTGTTTTTATGCTTTTTGCTAAATTTTTATTAGTTTTAAAATAATCATGAAAGCATTTTCTATATCTAAACATCCCTAGTTTATCTAGCGACATACCAATAGCTTCCTGATTAGAGCAAGCTTCATTGTTAATTAAATTTATAATAGATAACAAAAAACTATCTATGTCGTAAATATTTATATGATTTATTTTTTTTAAT
>NZ_JACGAT010000034.1:0-14229 GCF_020137635.1 Campylobacter sp. RM12642 | reverse complement strand
GTTAAATTTCACTACTAAAACGCTTATTTCATCATAAAAATTTTTAATTTGCTTATCATTTTCTGATTTTAAGAAATTTTTAAAGTCTAAAAAGCCCATAATTAGGGCTTTTAAATCTTAAACAAAAATAAATTTTAGAAAATGCCAAGCAAAAATTCACAAAAACCCATAAAATTAAAATATTTAAGCTGATTTTAAGCCTAAAACTAGGTAAATGCGAAATGATAAAATGGGGTTTAGAGTGATATTTCTTGTTTTAAATTCCATAAATTGAAAATATTGAAAAATATAGAATTTAAATAAGAATTTTAACTTTTAATTTATTTAGATAGTCATAGATTTATAGACTAAAAATGATTATGATGGTTTAAAAAAAAAAAAAAAAAAGAGATTAAATGCTTTATATAGTTTGTTATGATATAAATTCTATAAAACTCGTAAGATAATCCACGATACTTTATTAAGCTGTGGTGAGAGAATAAATTTAAGTGTATTTGAATTAAATATAAGCTGTGATAAATTAAATAAACTTATAAAATATTTCAAATCCCTAATCAATCCTAAAACAGATATAATCAAAATATACCCAGTCAAAATGCAAATACCAAGTCATACAATAGGTAAAATCGTAGATAATTTCAATATTATTTAGCAAATATTAGGACAAAAACCTTTGTATTTTGTATTTGTTGTGATTGCTATTTTTAGTTTTTTTAATTGTTTTTGTATTATTTCATCTATGCTTAGATTTTTGCCTTCATAATATAAAGTATCTAAAAGTCTTTTAGCAAACATTTTGCCAAGCTTAGCTTTAAGTTCGCTATTTAATTCGTTACTAGCATTAGGACGATGAGAAAACCACGCAAATACAATCATATCTACAACATACACTCTAAATTCTTCAATAAAATCATATACAAGACTAGTGTTTTTATCATTATTTGAATGAAATAATCCTAAATATGGATTTATATTGATATCTATCATAAGTTTTTGAATTTTGTTATAAAGTATGGCGTAAAGATAATTTAGGCTCATATTGATAATGTCTTTTGCTCCTTTTTTATGGCGTTTTATAAAACCATAATCATTAAATCTTTTTGTAAATACATCAAAATACCATAGAGCAACTTTTCCTTCAATAGTTAGTAACTCTTGAGAGTTTTTAGCTTGTTTGATTTTTGATATATATTCTTTCATATTTGAGATATTGTTTTTATAGGTTTTGTGATATTTATCCATTCTTTTTATGAAATTACATTGATTTTTGCATTTTGCTAGTATTATTTGCTTTGATAATTCTAATTTAAATTCATCACTTAGTTTTGCTTGTAGTAACAATGTTTTGCTTGAGCTTTGGTTTTTATACAAGCTTATACTATCTAAGGCTTGATTTATAAATGTTATTTGTATTTTATATAAAGCTGCTAAAAATAATACATCTGATTTTATTGTTATCGTTGTATTTATGATAATTGATTTTAGTTTGCTTGGATGGATTTTGCTTATAGTTTCTTTATTATCTTTTATGCTTATAAATTCATTATCTTTAACCAAGCTAAGATTTGCTTTGTTTATATGCAAGACTTGTTTTGATGTTTTTTGCGAATTATTCATAATTTTCTCTTTTTGGATTTAAATATATCTAAGTTTTAGCTTTAAATATTAACAATCAATAAAGGCTTATTTGCAATAAAATTATTATAATTCTTATTGCAAATTCCTTTTTTTATTTGCTATTTCATTAAATAAATTTCAAATGATGAATGATAATATCTGATTATTTTTAAATAAGGTGGTGTGGTGAGATATGTGAAATTAAGTGTAAAAGGCATAAATATTAAGCCTAAAAATGAGTTTAATGGCTCGGCTGTTCGGGGGACTTTGGGTTGGGCGTTAAAAAGGGTTGATGAGAATATATTTGAGATGTTTTTTAATAAAGACAACGCAAGTTCAAAATACCGCTTAGAAATTGATTTTAATTCTTATGATTTTAGTATTTATCTTTTTAATGATTATATAAAATATACCCCTTATTTTGCTTTGGCTATGGAGCAAATGAGAGCTTTAGGGCTTGGAGTAGATAGACAAAAATATGATTATGAAAAAATATTTTTAAACGATGAGCCTTTTATGAGTAATAAAGGTGAATTATTAAATAAAGATATAAAAAGTATTGAAATAATCCCGCAAAATTCCTATAAAAATATAAAAGTGATTTTCAAAACCCCGTTTATGATAAATGATAAAAGCACAGATTTTAACCCACTTAGCTTTTTTATCTCGTTAAAACGCCGTTTTAATGAAATAAATGGCATAAACGAAAGAGTGTTTTTTGATGATAATTTTTCTTTTAGTCAAAGATTAATGGACTATAAATTATTAAGATACTCAAATAATCAAAGCAAAAAAATGAATTTTTATGCAAAAATTGGCGAAATTGATTTTTATAACCTTAGTGATGAGTGCGTGAGATTGCTTGAGATTGCAAGGCTTATAGGGGTCGGAAAACATACGGCTTTTGGTTTTGGCAAAATTGATTTAGAAAGGATAGAAAATGAGTGATTATCTAGTTTTAATTGATATAGCGGCTAAACAAGAATATATTTTTAGCTCAAATAAACTTAAAGATATGATAGGTGCTAGTGAGATTATAGCCCTTGCGAGTGATGTTGCAAAAATAAAAGAAAATTGTAAGGAATTTAATTTTGAGATAAGCAAGATAAAGGATTGTTTTAGTGGTGGCGGGAATGCTTATTTGTTTTTTGATAAGCTTGAAATTGCAAGAGAATTTATAGAAAAATACAGCCTATATTTACTTAAAACTTATCCTAGTTTAGTGCCTTATCTAGTGCCTTACAAAATGAGTGGGGATTATCAAAAAGATATCGCTGGTGCTAAAGATGAGTTAGATAATATTAGAAACAGCTTTTATCCACTTACGCATTCATTAAATATTGGCTTTGAAAGATTATGCCCTAGCTCAAATATCGGTGTAAATGAGAGTGGGGAGTTTAGCAACGCAACAGCTAGTAAAAGAAAGATGGTAGAAAATGCTAAAAGATTTGATAAGTATTTAGTTAATAAAGGATATGAATTTAGCAATGAGTTAGATGATATTTATATTCATAATAACGCTTTTATAAGTGTGGTGCATTGCGATATCAATGCACTTAGTGAAAAGGTAAAAAAGCTTGATAGTAAAGAAAAATCTAAAGAATTTTCTAAACAAATTGATGAAATTATGCAAGAAGCCTTTGAGAAAATGATAGATAAGCTAATTAATCACTTAGATAATGATGGTTTTGAGTTTAAAGATATAAAAATCACTAAAGATGATTTTAAAAAAGAAAATAAATATTATCTACCTATTAGACCGATTATTTTAAACGGAGATGATTTTACTTTTGTTAGTGAAGGTAGGCTTGGGGTTTGGCTTAGTAAGACTTTTATAAAAGAGCTTGAAAATGCTTCTAAAAAATATTTTGATAGTCTTTATGCAAGTGCAGGGATAGTAATATGCAAGGCTAAAACGCCGTTTAGTAGGGCGTATCAGCTTAGCGAAGAGCTAGCAAGTAAGGCAAAAACACTAGCAAAAAAGGATAATTCTAAATCAAGCCTAGCATTTTTAATTCTTTCAAATCAAGTAAAATCAGGATTAAATTACCTTGAAAAGACTTATACAAGCGAGAGATTAAGTGGCGAGAATAAATACATAAACCACGAAGGATATTTTATAAATAAAAACGAAAAATGCAAACATTATGATTTTGATGACCTTTTAAAGCTTGTTAAGATTTTAAACAAAATGGCAAGGTCTAAGATGATGAAAATTAGGGATTTGCTGTTTTACAATGATGATGAAAATATTAAAAAATATATTGAGATTTATTGCGAAAACGATGAGTTTAAGCCTAGCGACTTACTAGAAAACGACGAAATAAAACATAAAAATATGCTATTTGATGCAATAGAACTAAGTGCATTTTACCCACAAAAGGACGGACAATGATATTAAAAATTACACTTTTAAGTAATACGATAATTACAAATGGCAACGGCGATGCTTTAATAGATTTGGATTGCGATTATAATGAATACGGCTTGCCATATATCAGTGCAAAACGCCTAAAGGGAATGCTAAAAGATAGTGCAAATGAGCTTGTTTCTATGGGGCAAGATATAAATGTGCTTAGGCTTTTTGGCGATGAAAACAACGAAGGCATTATAAAACTAAGCGATGCGAGATTGCAAGATTATGATATTTTAGAAAAATTATCAAATGATTTTAAGCCAGATTTGTTTAAAAACTCTTTTTCAGTAGTGCTAAGTCAAACTAGCTTAGATGAGCGTGGAGTAGCTAAAAAAGGAAGTTTAAGACGCTTTAGGGCTTATGATAAAGGGCTTATATTTGAAAGCGAGATTGATGAGAATTTCAAACAGGAATTTCAAAAAGACTTAGAACTAATTTGCCTAAATCTTCGTTATATAGGGCATAAAAGAACTAGAGGTTTTGGTAAAGTAAAATGCGAAATAATAAAAAATAAAAAAATCAATGAAATATCTAAAAAAAGTGGGGATATTATGGTCTTTACTTTGCTTGATGATGTGGTGCTTACAAATCTTAGTGGCGATGAAAATACCATTGATACTAAGGAATATTTGAGTGCTAGTGCGATTAAAGGTGCTTTTAAAAAGCTTGGGGTGGAGTATTCTAAGCCACAAAATGCTTATTTTTATGATGATAAGAATATTTTTTATCCAGCACCGATGAACCTTAAAAAACTTAAATGTGCACAAGAAAATTTGAAAATTTACACAGAAATTGATGAAGCAAAAGAAAAAGAAGAGCTAAAGAAAAATAATGATTTTAAAATAGAGAAAAAATCAAGCATAGGTGGATATATAAGTATAAAAAATGGCGTTTTAGCTAAAGCAAAAATAAGCACTATAAATAAAACCCATGTAAGCTTAGCCGATAAAGAAAATATGAGCCTTAAAGAGCTTGAAAAATATGAAAGTGAAGGCAAATATAAAAACAAAATCTTCTCATACACAGCAATTAGCAAGGGGCAACAATTTGCTATAAAGCTAATGGATGAAGAGAATTTTAGCGAACTTGATGGCAAGGTTTTAAGACTTGGCAAAAGTGCAAATTCTCAATATGGTAGGGTAAAAATCAGCTTTGAGAGTTCAAGCAATAAAGAAAGTAATTTTAATAATGAGTTTTATCTAGTGGCAATTAGTCCGGTATTATTAAGAAACGAAATTGGCGGATTTGAACCTAGTCTTGACGCACTTAAAAACGAACTAGAAAAACAAGGATTAAAGCTAGAAAAAATCGTAATTTCAAGATATGAAAAAGCACAATTTTATAACAATTCTTACAAGTGTAAAACCCCACAAGTAATGGGATTTAGCATAGGTAGTGTGTTTAAGGTTAGCGGGAATTTAAATCAGGAATTAGTGCAACTTAAAACTCAAGATGAATTTGGTTTTGGGTGGCTTAAAGCTTATAAAAGTTTTGATAATTTAGAGTTAAAAAGTGATAAAAAAGATAATGAAACAAATCAAAATTCTAAAAATAAACTAGAAAAACCAAAACTAAGTGATGATGAGCTTAAGAGCATAGAACCGGCACTTAAAAATATCTTAAAAAAAGACCTAGAACAAAGAGTGTTTTTAAGCAATGAGTATAAAAACTATGAAATTCAATATCCAGAATGTAAAAATCGTAGTAAAGATAAAATGACAAAAAGCGAATTGGCAAGAATTGAAAAGGTTTTAAATATCATAGGATTTGATAACGAAAAATCTATAATAGATTTGTTTAAAAAAGAGTTTAAGCCTAAGCAAAATGGAAAACAAAATGAATTTTTAGACAAAATGGAAAGAAATAAAAAAGGACTTAATTTAAGCGGTATTGATATTGAAAAATTTAAATTACCAAATTATGACAAATACTATGATAAAGAGTATTTGTTTTATTTAAAAATTAAAACACTTATAAGCAAACTCAAACAAGCTAGAAAGGAGACAAAATGAGCCAAGAAGTGCATAAAAAATTAATAAAAAAGATATTTTATAAAGGAACTTTAGTAAATAAAACAGCTTTTAAAATAGGCTCAAGTGAAGGCGATTTCATAGATAGCATGTGTTTAAAGGATAAATCTGATAAGCCTTATATTAGCGCTACAAGTCTAGCTGGAGTGCTAAAAAGTGAGCTTGGCGAGTGTCTTTTGCTAGGAACTGAAAATAATAAAAAGAGTGAAAAAAGTAGACTTATTTTAAATGATTGTTATTTAGATGAGAGAAGTAATTATCAAGTTAATATTAGAAATGGCATAAAGATAGTTCCTACAACAAATATAGCAGAAGATACAGCATTGTTTGATTATGAAGTTATTTCAGCTGGTTCGGATTTTGTTTTTGAAAGTGAAATTAACATTTATGAAAATGATAATTTAGATGATGATATAAAAGCTTATGAAGATATCTTACAAAGTGAAATAAATATAGGTGCTAAAACAATGTCAGGTCTTGGTAGATTTGCTTTTAAAGATACTGAAAATAACAAATTAGAGCTTAAAAAATACGAGTTTTTATTTCCAAATGATTTTGAAAAATATAAGGATTTCTTAAACAATAGCGAAAATGCACAATGTCAAATTCTAGAAAAACAAGACAAAAAACTAGGATTTATAATAAAAATTGATTTGGATATCACAAACTCACTTTTAATTGGTAGTGTAAATAACTATGATGAAAATGCAAAAGTAGCTAGTCTTAAAGAAAATGACAAATTTATAGCAAGCGGGACAAGCTTTAAAGGTGCTATTAAAAATCAAGCTTTAAAAATAGCAAATACTTTTAATTTAGGCGATGATTTTATAGATGAGCTTTTTGGTTACGCAGTAGATAAAAATACTGATACTAAAAAAGCAGGCGATACTCAAAAATCAAGAGTTAGGGTTGGTGAAAGTGAAATTAAAAACGTCATGGAAAAACTTCATCAAAGAAATAAAATAGATAGATTTAGTGGGGCGACCATTGATGGAGCATTGTTTGATGCTAAGGTTATTTATGATGGCAAAATCAATCTAAGTATAGAGCTAAAAAACCCAAGCCCTAAAGAAAAAGCATTAATGCTTTTTGTAGCAAGGGATTTGTGTGCTGGATTTTTAGCCGTTGGTGGGGGTAAAAATATCGGTCGTGGGGTGTTTAGTGGTAAGTTTAGCGCTTATGAAAACGGCAAAGAGTTAAAGCCAAACGAGATGAGTGAGATAGCTAAGGAGTTGCTAAAATGAAAGAGCTTTTAAAAGATTTTGATAATGCAAAAATCATCATATGGACAAAGGATAAAATGCTATTTGGTAAGGTAACAAACGGCGAAATGGAATTTCAATCAGGAATTAGTACTTTAAATAAAGATGAGATTTTAGAATTTCGTGCATTTGATGAGGTTAAAGAGCTTTATTTTTGGGGTGATAATTCAAGGCTTTATGAATTTAAAGGTGATGAAATAAATAGTACAACAATAATGTTAGGCAAAGTTGTGGATTGTGAAAATGGCTGGAGCAAGGTAGATGATGGTAGGGGTGGGAAGTTTTACTTGCCACTTGAAAGACAAAAGGACAATGAAATCATCATAGAAAAATACGACATTATAGGTTATCACGAAGACACAAATCAAGCTTATATAAAAGGCTATGTAATAAAGGAGATAAGATGAATAATCCGTTTGGAGATTTTTTTGCAAATAATGGAACAAATAAACAAAAAGAAATAGCTAAAAGAAATAACCAAGAAAAGCAAACAAAAGAAAAAGCACAAGAAAAGGCTAATTTTAATAATCATAAAAAACAATCAGGTGGCACTAAAAGTGAAGGTGGAATTGTTGGCAAGGCTACAGCTTCATATAATTTCATTCCCTTAAATCATAAAAATGAGTTTGCTAAGTTTAAAAAACCTGATGATTTTGACAATTTTAATGGAATTAGTGGGGAAATAAACCTAACAATAACCACAAAAACACCATTTTTTATAGGTGATGAACAAAAACAAGGAGAAGTTAAAAAATTCTTTAGTATAGACGGAGCAACTCCAAAAATTCCAGGTTCAAGCCTAAGAGGAATGATAAGAAATCTTGTAGAAATCGTAAGTTATGGCAAATTTGAAAATACAAATCTAACTACTTTTTATTATAGAAATATGGCAGGTAAAGGTGAAAGCACGCTTAAAGCTGAATATGCAAGAATAATGTCAAGCAAAGATAAAGATGGGGTGCCAAGACCTAACGCTAAGTTTGGGTATTTTGTAAAAGAGAGCGAGAGAAAATATGTAATTTATAAAGCTACAAAAGAACAAGCATATAAATGTAGTATTTATAAAGATAACCATCTAAAAGGATTGAGTGAATTAGAAAAGCACCCAAATGCTTTAAAGTTATGCCAAGAAATAGCAAATAAAAGTATGGAAATTAACTTGGTTGGTGATAAATATATAGTTTATACAGGAGTTACAACGGCAAAAATTAATCATAGCAAAAATATTAAAAGTGCTAAAAAAACATATTTTAAATTCAAAAAACTAAGCAAAGATGAGTTAAAGGCTTTGGATAAAATAAGTCTTGATTATGAGCTTATAGAGCTTTACGAAGCTGATAATAAAAGACAGCCACAAAGGGATAAAAAGTTTTTAAACCTTGTAAAGCTTGCAAATGATTATGAAAAATACCCAAACGGAGTTCCGTGCTTTTTTGTTGAACATGAAAGAGCAGGGATAAAATATGTATTTTTTGGTCATACACCGTATTTTAGAATACCTTATTTTAAAAGCGTAAAAGAGCATATACCTAAGTATGAATTTGGTGAAAATGATTTTGATTTAACAGAATGTATTTTTGGTAAAGAAAGCAAATTTGCTTCTAGGGTGTTCTTTGAAGATGCAAACCTAGTAAGTGATTTAAAAGATATTTTTCAAAAAGAAACAAGAACTCAAAATTTGCAAGGTCCAAAACCAACTTCTTATAATATGTATTTAGAAAATAGCTTAAAATCAAAAGTTAGTAGCGTTAAACATTATAATGATGATGTAATGCTAAGAGGCTATAAAATGTATC
This sequence comes from Campylobacter sp. RM12642, assembly GCF_020137635.1. Lineage (NCBI taxonomy): Bacteria > Pseudomonadati > Campylobacterota > Epsilonproteobacteria > Campylobacterales > Campylobacteraceae > Campylobacter > Campylobacter sp. RM12642. The sequence continues at coordinate 5,108 of NZ_JACGAT010000034.1, read as the reverse complement.
ACCATAAAGATACAAAAAATGAAAAGGATTATGAATTTATTCCAGATCAACAACGCCCAGATAATGAAAAAATGAAAAATGTTATAAGAGCTATAAAAAGTGGTGTTAATTTTAAAGGTAAAATCAGATTTTCTAATCTAAAAGATTATGAATTAGGTGCTTTAATGTTTGTTTTGAACTTGCCTAAAAATTGTTTTCATAAGCTTGGCGGAGCTAAACCACTTGGGCTTGGAAGTGTTGAAATAAATGCTAAATTAAGCGTGTATGATATAGCTAAAAGTTATGAGAATTTGTTTTCAGATAATGGCATATGTGAGCTAAGTTTAATCAACGAGCAAAAAGACTATATAAAGGCGTTTGAAAGCAAGATTTTGGAGCAAATTGGTTCAAAAAATAATAGCTTATGGGAAGAGCCGAGACTAAAAGAGCTAGAAATAATGCTTAATTATGAAAAATCAAAAAATATTGATAGTAGATATATGGATATTAACGATTTTAAGCATAAAGATAAGGTTTTGCCACTCCCTAGTGAATTAATAAAAAAGCAAGGTTAAAAGCCTTGCAAAAGGTGTAAAAATGAGTGAAATAAAAATACCTTCTAGAAAAGGACTTCAAATTGTAAAGAAAAGTGTTGATAAAAAGGAAAATAAAATGCAATGTGAAAATACGCAAAACCCTCAAAGCGCAGAGCAAACCAACGAAAATTTACCATTACAAGGCAAAACCAAAATAAAAATCATTAGTTTTTTAGGTATGACAAATACTTATAAAGATGTAGAAGATTTTCAAATAAAAAGCAAAGAAGATATAAATACAAAAGGACTAAAACAACCAAAACAAGCACAATATATTCTAACAAGCAATTTTTATAAGGTTTTTGAAGTAGAAAAAGATACGATTAAGCTTGATATGTGGAGTGCTACGGAGTGTTTGCTTAAAGAATTTAATAACGATAATTTTGACTTTACACTATACGGCACAAAATTATCAAATAAAAAGCAAAGCCCAATTTATGGTGATAAAATTACCCCAAAAGAGTTTGATCAGAAAGAATATTCTAAATTTTTAGGGGATTTGATAAATGATTTAAAAAATGATTTTAGTTCAAATAAGTATAAAAAAATCATAATAGATATTACCCACGGCTTTAGAGATAATACGATTTTGGCTATTTTTGCAGGGCTTATTCAAGCTAATATTAATAAAGATTTTAAGATAAATTTCATCGTGGCAAAGGAGATAATCAAACAACAAGAATATGAATTTATAAGCCTTGATGAATATGTTGAAAATATGGTTATGTCAAATGTCTTAAGCACTTTTAAACAATGCTTAAAAGTGCCTGATTATAACCTTGATAATCCGCTTTATTTAGCTTTAAAAGGTTTTAGCGACGCGCTTTTTAAAAATCAAATTCAAGATATAAATAAAAATTTAAAAAATCTTTTTTATTACGAAAGAAATCCATTGCAAAGTCTTTTAAATTTGCAACCTTTAATAAATGAGATAATGCTTGAATTACAAGGCTTAAATAAAGTAAATATCAAGTCAGCAGGTAATGGTAAAATCAAGCCTAAAAGAGCTTTTTATTATGAATTAGCTGTGCTTTATAAAAAACACGATTATTTTTTAAATTGCGTTCAGTTTTTACTTGAATCTATATATTTACATATTTTTAATGAGTTTAAACAACAACTAGATAGGGCTAAATATGAATATTGTTATTCTGAATATAAAGCAATTAGAAATTTTTTACTTAGTTTTGAAGAAACTAAGCCAAATGTAAATCAAAATAATCACAGATATACTAAGTATAAAAACACTTTTCCTGATGATATAAAATTATTTAATTCTGTGATTAATTTAACTAAAAAAATAGCTGATTTAAGGAATAGAATGTCTCATTGTGATGCCTTTAGCGATGATTATGAAAACAATTATAAAACTAGAATAGAAGAATTTTTTAATTCTTATGATGAAATATTTAATAATTTAAATTTTAGTCAAGAATTAAAAGATAAATTGATTTTAGACATAAAGGCAAAAGTAAAATGATTGCTATGCACTTATTTTTTTCACACGAATTAAGCGATGAGCAAATAAACGACGCTAAAACTAGCCTAAAAATAGTAGAATTTAAAGCCTTGCCAAAGGATTTGCAAACTAAGTTTTCCAATGTCCCGCCAGAGCTTGATAACTTAGATGATTATGCAAGAGATTTTTATGAATATATCGATGAAAGCACCAAAAAAGGTGATTATGTGCTTATTAGTGGGGATTTTGGCTTGTGTTTTAAACTTATAAATTACGCTAAATCAAAAGCTTTAAAACCCATTTATTCCACTACAAAAAGAGAAGTTTTAAAAGATGAAAATGGTATAAAACAAAGCGTTTTTAAACATATAAGGTTTAGGGAATTTTAAAAAATTATATTTTATTATGGGTATTTTATAAGTCAATGAATTGTATAAAATAATTTATTGATTTATACAATATTTGTATTGTTTGTTATAAATTTTATTATTTTAATTACGATATAAGCTAGTAAAGCTCATAACATATTTAAGACCTTTTTAGCGGCTTTTACACCTTCATGCCATAATTTATGTCTTTTTAATACATATTTAGCATCAATTTTTCCACCAAACATAGCACCTAAAAGTGCTCTATTAGTCTTAAAAACAAAAGCAAATAAATGTATAAATATCCAAAAAATCATTAAAAACATTCCAATATTATGTAGTAATGCTACTAAAAATATAGAGTTTTCACTAATTGAAATTCCTGCTAAATTTTTATAAGTTTTAATAAGCCCTGTAATAATCAAAACAGCCATAATAATTACAAGTCCTAAATACGCAAGGCGTTGTTCTGGTAGGTATTTTTCGCAAGGTTCTTCTTCTTTGTTAAAAATTATTGCATAGATTAATTTTATGCTTTTTTTAATATCACCTTTTTTTGGAAGTATTGAAAAATCTTTGCGTAAAATATAATATGTAATATGCAAAAATACAAAAAATATCAAGCTAATACTAAAAATATAATGAATCATCAAACTAATATAATAATCCACACTCCAAGACATTAAAGGTAGTTTATAAATCATATATCTTTTTGCGACAGGCATTTGCAAAATACCACTAAAAATCAACGCAAAAACACTAATCATTATTCCTAAATGAGTTATTTGATTAAATATACTTTGTCTTTTAATTTTCATTTTTTTTCCTTAGTAAAACACCTGCTAAAACACCTGCAATAGGGCTTAATAAAACACTTTTAATAATTTTGTCATTACTGGTTATTTTGTTATTTATATCTACTTTCATATGTGCTATTCCTTGAGTGTTGTTTGCGTGTTTTTTGCTTATTGCTTCTTGAATTTTTTCAAATGAAATCGGCGATACATAAAAAGTCGCAGTTCCGCCGTTTTGTTTATCTCCGTAAATATATGTGCCATCATCTTTAGCTAAATCTTTATATTCTTGTGCCTTTTTTAGGGCTAGTAATTTTATTTTTTCCTTATTTGCATATATCATTGCGTTTTTAGGACAAGCACTCACACAAGCAGGAATACTAATATCAGCACATAAATCGCATTTATACATAACTCCACCACCTGCTAATTTAGGTGCTATTTTAAGATAAACTCCAACTCCTGCTTGTCGTTGTGGTATGTGCCAAGGGCAAACATCTTTACATTTTGCTCCACCAAAACAAACATTAGGGTTAATCTTAACTGCTGAATTATCTTTGCTAATTGCTCCAAAAGGACATATTTTAAGGCAGGTTGGGTCATCACAATGCATACAGTGTCTTGGGATATTTATATTTTTATTATCTATGTTTAATTTTTCAACATATATGAAATTATAAGGATTTAGCCTATTAATCTCATCTTTTTTGTCTTGATAATCTTCATAAAATTTTTGTGGATAATAATTTGGTATTTCGCTAATTGGTTTAGGAAAAACATCTTTATTTTTTAATTTACAAGCACTTACGCATAAAGGTGTTGCTAAATTAGCACAGCCATCGCAAAGGCTTAAATCAATTAGTTTTGCCATTTTTTCTTGATTAGTATTCGCAAAAACCTTGCTTACACTAGCAATTCCTGCGATTTTTAAAAAATTTCTTCTATCTAAACTCATAATATTCCTTTTTTTGATAAAGTATAAGAGTTTTTAAAAATTATGTATGTGATAAAGTTACAATGAAAAAGATTGAAGATTTTTTAAATTCTATATTTACAAATAATGAGCTAATTAAAAAATGTTTAGAAAAAGGTCTTTTTAAGACTTATAAAAAAGGTGATGATTTATGGGATTGTCAAGGGCTTATATTTATAATTGATGGAAGTATTAAGATATTTATTGATAATGGCATTAGAAAGATTGATATTTTTAATTTATCAAATGATGAATATTGCTTATTATCAGCTTCTTGTGTGCTAAATAATATTAGTTTTGATGTTAATATTGAGTTTGTAAAAAACACTAATGTTTGGGTAATTCCTAGCAAAGATTTAGAAGAATTAAGCGAAAAATATTTAGAATTTAAACAGCTAAAATTAGACATTATTTCTAAAAGACTTAGCGAAATTATGCAATTTTTAGAAGATTTTGCTTTTATGCCGCTTTCAAATCGTGTTTTAAAATATATAAAAGATAATGCAAGTAATAATGAATTAAAAATCACTCACGAAGAATTAGCAAGAGTAGTAGGTAGCTCAAGGGAAAGTATTTCAAGGGTTTTAAAAGAGTTGAAAAATGATAATAAAATCGTGTTAAAACGAGGTGCTATTATTGTTTGTACTTAAAGAATTTAAAACAGGAGTTTAAAATAAATCTTAGATATTGCTAGATTTAAAATCTAAATTTCAAATTCAAATTCTTTAAAATTAAATGATTTTTCTAATTGCAATACTAAAAATAAAGCTATTTAAAATAATTTGAAATAGGATTTTGGTTTTTTATAATTATTTATATTATAAACTTTACTTATAAATCCTAATAACCATAAACTCCACCAAACCCTTATTTCCCAAGTATTTTCAACAATCAATTACCACTAGTCCATTTCAAATAACTCAAAAACTTTTTCACTAA
>NZ_JACGAT010000033.1:0-14820 GCF_020137635.1 Campylobacter sp. RM12642 | reverse complement strand
GAAATTAAAGAAGAAATTAATAATAAAGTAGTGGCTTTATTAGAAAAAGAAGATGATGAAAATTCTGATAATAATAAAGAAGATGAAGAAAATAATGATAATGACACAAATAAACCAGATATGCCAATAGTTCCTAGTGAGCCTGTTTATAATAAATATTTTTCAAATGCAGACAATAAAAACTATTATTATTCATCAAATACTAGCCTAAGAAGTGGCGATGTTAGACAAGACGCTGCAGAGCTTAATGTGAAAAAAGGTAGTTTAAATATCCTTAGTAATACTAAAAGCGGTAATAATATTACAGATTTTAAAAAAATTAGCGTTACAAATAATCAGCTAAACATATTAAAAACTACAAATGATGCTAATAGTGTTGAAGATTTTTCATATAGTTTAACAGATACTACAATTAGTGGTTTAGATGGATATAGCGATTTAAAATTTAGTGCTAATGATGGAAAAGTAAGTTATACTGCTAATAAAGAAAAATTAGAAGCAAATATTTTAGATGATAGTTTTTCTATGTTAAAAGACACAAGCACAAATTCTAATTATAATGCTATAGATAAAGAGTGGGGTAATTTTACAAATACATTATTTGAAAAAAATAAGGATTATTTCAATGTATCAGATTTAAATAAGGTATTTTATTATGGTTCAAATAAAGCTGCAATGCAGTTAAATCTTAATAATTCATCTATTGCTTATTATTATGCAGATGCATATGAAGCTAAAAAACTTTATGCTGATTTTAAATATGCAAATCAAATATATTACGAAAACGCAAAGAGTTCAGGAAGTTCTTATGATAAGCAAACTTATGATGTATATAACAAAACCATATCACCTATTAACGGCTCATCTACTTATAATATACAAGCAAATGCTTCTAATGGCATTAAAAATCAAGATTTTGCTTTAAAAGCAGATAAAAATAAAGCAGAAATTAATTTTGGAAGTGTAATTTCTAGTTTGATGGATACTCAATTAGACCCGCAAAATAGATTTCAATACTTTTCTAATGAATTTGATAAATATAAAGATACTTATAAAAGTAAATATTTAGGTGCTGATGAAGATAAGGAATATTTTTATGCAGGTAGTGGAAGCTCAATTAAATTAAATCCCGCTAAGCAAGAAGTAGATAGTTATGTAGTATATGATGGTGGGTATGGAAATATTTTTAGAGTAACTTTTGATAAAAATATCGGAGATGCTACCTATGTTAAAAGAGTTGATGGTAGGGTTCAAGATGTTAAACATTCTCAAAAATTTAATATAAATAGTATTAGAGATGTAAATTCAGGTTATACACTAACAGTAGGCGATAGCAATAATGATTATAATTTTGCAGTGAAGGCTGATAAAGTTGGAGCTATATTAAAAGGCAATTTTAAGATAAATGGAGCTAATCATAACGTAGATTCTGATATTTTAAAATATGTAAATACTTCTGCAGCACATAAATTAGTTAAAGATACTTACGATAAAGCAGTTCAAGGAAAATAATAATTTTTAGGGGAGTTAGATTTGACCTAATTCTCCTAATAAACTTCTTAATTTATCATTTCTATATTTTATTTCTTCACTACATTTCCTAGCAATATCTATGCAAATATTTAAATAATTAGTAGTTTCATCATTTTCAAAATCAATATGTTTAGGATTTTGAATTTTATCTTTATTTACACATCCAAAAATATATGTTATTACATTTAAACTTGGAGTTAGTAATAAATATCTTTTATTATGATACATAATATATTGCTCGTTGCATTGTGTGGTTAATAGTGTGATTATTTCTTGTTTTATTTGTTCGTAAGGAGTATTTGGGAAATCTTTGGCTACTTTTTTGATAAATTTTTCATCATTAATTCTATCTTCTTCACTCTGCAAAAATACACTATCATTTTCAAGTAGTGTTTCAAGTTCTTTTAATATTTCAATAGCTCTAATGTAATCTTTCATTTTACCACCTACTATATTTATTACATTTATATTACATTAAAAAGAAAAATAAAGGTAAATTTTTTAGGTTATTTAATTAGTTTTTTTAATTAAAATAATTTTAATAATTAAGCATTTAGCCTAAATATTAGTATTTTTTATCTTTTATAGTCATAAATATATAAAATAATACATTGAAAATTTAAGTATAAATATTAAATATTTATACTTAAAAGGTCTTTTATATGTCAAAAGTTAAAAAAGAATTTGAAATAATATCTTTAATATTATTTAATTTAATTTGCCTATTATCTAGGCTTTTTGTATGTTTTAGCAGTATTGTATTTAACTCGTTTAGATATTCATTTTTTAATTTTATGATTTCTTTTTTATTTATCAATAGTTCTTCAAATTCAAAAAAACTACAATCAGTAAGCAATCTTTGATAAATTTCATTTTCACTAGGCAAATAAAGCTTAAATTGTTTGCTATCTAGCTCATAAAATTCACGACTTGCATTAATTTTTTCATAAAAAAATGATAGGCTTAATTTAGCTGCGTTTTCGTAATTATTTAATGCTTTTATATTTATTTTTTCAAAAAGCTTATTTAATTTAAGCTCATAATTATTTAAAGCCTTTTCATAATCATTTATAATAAGCTCATCTAATGCTTTATAAAAATCATCTGCTATTGCGTAAAAATCAGCATTTACAAGGTCATTGTAGTTTTTATCTAATTCTTTTGTTTTAGCAATATTTAAAGCATTTTTAAATTCTTTTAAAGGCTTGTGAAAATTATCTAAAAGGTTTAAAAATTGCTCGTTTATTTCTTTTCTAATTTTTAAAAATTGCTTGTTAATCGTATCTTTATTATAAAAAATACTTAAAAATGTATCATCAGGATTTAAAGTTTTATATGAATATTCGTTTTTATTAAAGCAATTTTTATGAAACACCCCATCATTTTGTGTATAAAAATAAGCATTTTTTACCTTAAAATTAGTCATAAATTCATTAGCAATCGTCCTTGCTATACTCTTTAAAGCATTTAAAATCTCATCATTAAAGCCACTATAATCAAATTCATTTTTTGCAAGTATTTCTAAATAATTTTTAATTTTACACTCTAATTCTTCAAGGCTTAGTTTAATCTCGCTAATAATTCCTAAAAGCTCATTATTTAATGTTTTTAAAGAAGCTTTTATATTATCTTCTTTAATGCTTGTTTTATTTAGATTTTTTAAAAAATCATAAAAGGCCAAAATATTTGAATCAGGATTATTTTCACTTGCTTGTTTGCAAGAAATTAGCTCAATTTTTTCAAAATACTTAGCAAAAACTTCATTTAAATAATTCTTTAATCTTAATTGCTCGGCTTCGTTTAATTTATCTTTTTGATTAATTAGACAAATCTTTTTTATATTTGGTTTTAATTCTTTAATAGCCTTTTCTTCACTAGCTTTACCAGCACTTTCAGCTAAACTTAGCCAAATTAAAGCATCAAAAGAATTAAATAAATTTTTAGAAAATTCTTCATCGGTAGTATTTGCATTTAGTCCTGGAGTATCAATTAATGTAATATCTTTTAAAAGCTCGTTATTTGTAAAAATATTAATACTTTTAAGCCCATTTAGTTCTTCATTTTGGTCATTTACAATATTGTTTGTAAGTTCGCTTAAGCCGTTTTCAAATTCTGCTAAAACTAAATCATTTAAACCATAATTAATATAAGTAGCAACAACGCTAACAGGTCTTGCTCCTGTAGCTAAAATATCTTTTTTAAAAAGCAGATTTAAAAGTGAGCTTTTACCTGAACTAAATTGTCCTATCACACCAACTTGCAATGGTAGATTATAATGCTTACATAAATTATCAATATTATTAATTAGTTTATTGCTAAGCATTAAATTAGGATTTTTTAGAGTGTTTTTTAAGGTTTTTAAATCTCCTAAAAAGCCTTTTTCATAACTTATATTATATTTTTCATTATATTCTTTTAAGACACTTTTTATCATTTTAAATTCTCTTTTATTTCTAATAATTTTTCTATTTTTTGTGTATTTAAGCTCAATAGATTTTCATCGTTAAATTCATTTATATTGATTTTTTCAATATGATAAATACTAAAAAATTCATTTTTCAAAAACTCATTAGCTAATTGTTTTTGCTCGCTAAAATTAAAAAAATTAAGATTTATATTTAAATAAATCGCATTTAATTTATTATTGATTGCATTTTCACTTTTATCACTTAGCAAATCAAGTTTATTTATGATTTTTTCAAATTCTTCAAATATTTCTTGTAATTTATTTTTATCAAAAATAATTTCATAATCTTTAGTAATATTTAGCCTTGCTTTAATTTCATTAAAATCATTTAAGAATTTATTACTCATACTTGAGTTAAGCCCATTTAATAAATCTTTAAAACCTTGAAAAATTACATTTCTTACCTTTTCGTTTGAGTAATTTTTGTCATAATTTAATTCATCAAAAATCCTAGCAGCTTGATTTTTTGCTAAAAAGCTTAATTCGTGTGCTTGGATTTTGTAGTCTTTATTTAAGTATTCATTTAGCGATATTTCAAGTTCTTGTTTTAAGGCTAGTTTTTTGGCATTTTCGTTTTGTAGATTTTCTATATTTTTCATATATTCGTTTTTATCTAGCTTTAAAGAATTGTTTATATTAGTTAAAAGCGTAATTTCTAAATCAATTAGATTTTTAAATTTTTCGCTAATGCTATTTATAAATTCTTGTGAGCTAGTAGAATTAAAGCAAACATCGTTTAAATAGGCTTTTAAAGCATTTATTTCGCCTTTTGAATTGTCTTTTTTAAATTCACTAGCACTTACGCAAAATAGCTCATAATTAGGTGTAATATCTAGGTTTTTAAGCTCATTGTTAAAGCGATTTTTGACATATTCTTTTAATTTAATTTGCTCATCAATACTTATTAAATCACTTTTTGTAAGCACTAAAACTAGCTTTGAATTAGGATTATTTTTAGCAAAACTTGTTAAGAATTCTAAATCTTTAATGCTAAGTGCTTGAGTGCAAGTCATAAGGTATAAAACACAATTAGCAGTTTTTAAAAACTCTAAGCTTTTTTGTTCTCTACTAATTACTACATCATCAAGACCAGGAGTATCTATTATATTTATTTTATTTTTTAAATACTCGTTGTTTAGATGGATTTCAATATCTTTTACAAAAATACTTATGCTAGAATTTGCACTTGTATAATCGTATAATTCGTTTATTTTTACTTCAACGCTTTTGTGCTCAACAAAATCAATATTAAAGATTTTATTTAATTCTTCATTCAAACTAGCTTGAGTTTTTAAGGCATTAAATTCTGCTTCATTATAAAAATTTACTTTTATTTTTTCATTTTCATCATAGCTAATTACACTAAGATTTGCTGTTTCAGGTGCGTTTGATACGCCTAAAAAATCTTGATTTAATAAAGCATTTATTAGGCTACTTTTTCCTGCGTTAAATATCCCACTAAAAGCTATTTTATAATCTTTGCTAATTAATTGAGTATAAAACTCATCAAGCTTATCTTTAAGCTCATTGCTTAGAATTTGTTGTAAATTTTTATAAATATTTTCAAGTTTATCTTGGCTTTTTTTAAAATTATTATTAAATTCTTTTGATGAATTTATTTTTGTATTTTGAAGATAAGTGAAGATATTTTCTTTTATTTTTAATAATTTTAATTTTTCAAGATAAAAGATTATTTCAAGTGGATTTAAGAGATTATTGTGAATAGAATTTAAAACAGCAATTTGCTTCATTTTAAGCTCAAAAAAACTATCAGTATTTAGGTATTGTTTGTATGTTTTTAGATTTAATAATTCTTTATAATTTAATTCATTAGCACATAAAATTAATGCGGCAAGTTCGGGATTAAAAATATTTTCTTCATAGTTAAAATCAAGATTTCCTAATTCATCATTCCATAAATTTTTTAATAATTCTTGCAATTTAATTCCTTTTTGAAAAGATTTAAAAATCTTAGCTATTAAGACTTAAAGAAGTGTTACAAATAGTAATTAGGAGAAAAATTATCTAGTTTTTGTGTAAAAACTACTCAAATACCTATAAATATTTTAATTATATTTATCAATTAATTATATTTTTATTATATTTTTTGTGTTAGTATCTCGCCGAATTTTTAATAAAAAAAGGAAAAAAATGAGTTTTAAAAATAAAATTTATTTAACATTAATTGTGTTATTAGTCGTTGGATACTCGGCTCTAACCTACATTAGTTATAGCACTAGTAGCAAAACTATATCTGCTAATATTGAACGCTATTTAGATGATATTGTAGATAAGAATTTAAATTACATTCAAAATTTCATTAGCATAACAGAGCAAAGCATTAAAGAGACTGCTAAAACTTTATCTAAGTTTGATTCAAATTCTAAAGAAGCTTTTGTGCCTTACTTAGAAAATGAAACTAGGGTTTTAAATTCTCCTATGGTATTTTTAGCGTTTGAAGATGGCTCTATGTATGATGGCACAGGCTGGAAAGCACCTTTTGATGCAACTCAAAGAGGTTGGTATAAACAAGCAAAGCAATTAAATAAAACTTTTGTAACCGATGTTTATGAAGACGCTCAAACTAAAAAATTAGTTATGTCAGTAGTTTCTCCAACTTATGATACAAATTCTAATTTTAAAGGTGCTTTAGGTGCTGATGTTACCTTAGATAAAGTTTCTGATTTTTCTAAAAATGCTGGAATTGAAGGTGGAGCTTTATATGTTTTAGATAATTATGGAATGATTATTGGTTATCCTGATCAACAATTAATAGGTAAAAAATTAGTAGAAGTATTTCCTAATTTAAAACCAATGCTTGATGAAATGTATTCAAAAAATAGTGGAAAATTAGAATTTGAATTAAATGGAGTAAAGCAAATTATGGATTTTAGCACTATTCCTGAAACTGGCTGGAAAGTTGCTGCTGCGATAAATAAAGAAATAGCATTTAAAGATGTTAGCAATCAGTTTAAAACGCTAATAATCGCAAGTGTTTTAGCTATTGTGGTTACTATTGGTATTGTTATATTGGTTTTAGTTTATTTGTTTAGACCATTTGATAGACTAGGCTTAATGATGAAAGACTTAGCAGTAGGGGAAGGTGATTTAACAAAAAGAGTTGCGATTAATGGAAATGATGAAATAGCTCAAATAGGAAAGCATGTAAATACTTTTATACAAAAAATCCAAACTTTAATAGCTAATTCAAAATCAACTTCAACAGAAAATGCAAGTGTAGCTCAAGAATTAAGCTCAACTTCACTAGCAGTAGGTAAGCAAGTAGAAGAAGAAACTACAATAATAGGTTGTGCTACTAAGGCAGGAGAAGCTATATTAAAAGATATAGATGTTACCGTTGAACACGCCGAAGAGAGTTCAAAACAACTTGAAACAGCTAGTGATAATTTAGATATTATTAAAAATCAAATATTAAAACTTGTTTCAGTATTAGAAAATCAATCTTTACAAACTACTGAATTATCAAATAAATTAAATCAAACTAGCCAACACACAGAAGAAGTTAAAAATATCTTAAATGTTATAAACGATATAGCAGACCAAACTAATTTATTAGCATTAAATGCAGCTATTGAAGCAGCTCGTGCGGGTGAGCATGGTCGTGGATTTGCTGTGGTTGCTGATGAGGTTAGAAAATTAGCTGAAAGAACGCAAAAAAGCCTTGCAGAAATAAATACAACAATAGGTGTTGTAGTTCAATCAGTAAATGATGCGTGTGGAGAAATGGAAAAGAACGCTCAAGATATTTCAAATATTTCAAAATCTAGTGTTCAATTAGAAGAAGTGGTTAATGAAAACTCTTTAATCGTTCAAACAAGCATTAGTGCTAATAAAAATAGCGTAAATGAATATAAAGATATAGCTAAGACTATTCGTAGTGTTATAACTCAAATTGAGCAAATTAACAAAATCGCTAATTCAAATGCTAGAAGCGTAGAAGAAGTAGCAGGAGCAAGTGAGCATTTATCTAAGATGACTATTAAACTTGATGAAGAATTAGGTAAATTTAAAATCTAATTTAAACCAGCTAAATGCTGGTTTAATCTTTTAGTGGAATTTAAATCTAAGATTATTTGTAAAAGTTTTTTAATATTGTTAGTTTGATAGGATTTCTTTTAATTTTCTGAAATCTTTTAATTCATTTTCTAGTTTATAAACTTTTTTTAGCAAATTCATAGCAGCTATGGTTCTTGTGCTTATTCTATTTGTAGCAATTGCAATTCTTAAACTCCCTTCACTCATTCCAATTTTTTCTGCTAATTCTTTGTAGGTTAGATTGTTTTCTTTACAAAATGTTTTTATTTCTTCTACTTTCATATCATATCCTTAATACAAATATATTTTTTATATAATATCATTTAAATGATTAAGCAAAATATATATTTTTTAAATTTTTGTATTTTTTATGATGATAAAAGTAATGAATATATTTTAAGTGTAAGCATAGTTAAGCTTTTTATTAAATGAAGCAAGCAAGAGATAGGAATGAAAAATAATAATTTACAAATTATATTTATAAGAATATATAAAGAATTATTAAAAGCTATTAAAGAAACAAATAAAGCTAAAAAATTAGTTTTAAAATGAGATAAATAATAGGAATTTGAAATTCCTATTATTTTTTACAATCCCAAACGCTCATAAATCTTATCAATATTTTTAAGATGATAATCAACTAAAAAAGCATTTTCAATCTCTTCGGTGCTTAAGATTTCGCAAATTTCTTTGCTATTTTTTAATAATTCTTTAAACTGAAGCTTTTCGCTCCAAGCCTTTTTAGTCAGTCCTTGCACTAAATCATATGCCATCTCACGACTTAAACCCTTTTGAATAAGGGCTAAAAGCACTTGTTGAGAGAAGATTAATCCATAAGATTTATCTAAATTACTTTTCATATTTTCAGGATAAATCATTAGATTTTTTACAATAGAACTAAATCTTTTTAGCATATAATCAAGCAAAATCGTTACATCAGGAAGCATAATTCGCTCTGCACTAGAATGGCTAATATCACGCTCGTGCCATAGATTTATGTTTTCATAAGCAGTTATTAAATACCCCCTAATCACACGGCTAAGACCACAAATATTCTCACTTCCTATTGGATTTTTCTTATGTGGCATTGCAGAGCTGCCTTTTTGATTTTCACTAAAATATTCAAGCATTTCTACGCATTCAGTTTTTGCAAGGTGTCTTATCTCTGTAGCAAATCGCTCAAGTGCACTTGCAATCAACGCACACACGCTTATGTAATTTGCGTGCAAATCTCTAGGTAAAACTTGAGTGCTGATATTTGCTACATTTAATCCAAGCTCTTTACAAATATCAAGCTCTACTTCTAGTGGAACATTTGCATAAGTGCCTACCGCACCACTAATTTTTCCCACTCTAATCTCTTCGCTAGCGTTTATAAAACGCTCATAATTTCTTTTGATTTCTTCGTAAAAATAAGCAAACTTTAGCCCAGTGGTAGTAAGCTCTGCATGAACTCCGTGGGTTCTTCCTATTTGTGGAGTATATTTATAAAGATTTGCTTTTTCTTTTAAAATATCTAAAAGATTTTCTAAATTAGCTTTTATTATTTCATTTGCTTTTTTTAGCTGAATTGCTTGTGCAGTATCTACTACATCAGTGCTTGTTAGTCCATAATGAACCCATTTTCTCTCATCGCCTAAATTAAGTGATAATGCTCTTGTAAAGGCTATTACATCGTGTTTGGTTTGCTCTTCTATTTCTTTTATTTTTGCTATATCAAACTTAGCATTTTTATATAGTTTTTCTAAATCTTCATTAGGAATTACACCTATTTTATTAAACGCCTTGCAAGTTGCAAGCTCAACTTCTAGCCAAGCATTAAATTTAGCTTCTTCACTCCAAATACTTGACATTTCAGGGTTTGAATATCTTGCAATCATTTTTTACCTCCAAATAATCCTTTAAGAAGATTTTCAGCAGGTTTTAATGTTTCATTTATTTTTTCACCATTATTTTTGCCTGTTATTTTATCTAATACTTTTACAGCATTTTCTATAGTATTTTTTGCATCAGGAATGAATTTAACATCATCATTTACACCTGAAAATGTTCCTTTAATTTCATTATTATTAAATGCTACAAGAGCAGGTGCATTGATACTTTTTGTAAGAGTATTATATGTTCCATTATTTACTTCAATTTTTGCAATTGTTGCACTAATTTTTGCATTATAATCAATTAGATTTTTATTAATATTTACTAATACATCGCCTTTATCAAAAATAACTTGGGTAATATCAGTATTTAAAATCGTATTAATTAATTTTATAGTTTTGTGATATTTTAAATGTCCTTTTCCAAGATTTGCAACTAATTTTCCATTAGCATTTTTTAAATCATAATCTAAATTCCCATTGATATTTGCCTTATAAATATCAATTAAATCAAAAGATTTTGCAAGATTATCTAAAGCTACGCTAGTTAAATTAGCGTTAAATTTATCCCCATTTAGCTTAGCAGCTAATGAACCACCAAAGAATTCTTTTGAGTTTAAAGTAAGATTTAATATCTTATCAAAAGTTAAATTCCCATCAACTTTTACATTTCCGCTCATATTTTTATTAAGTAAAGCATTAAAATTAGCTAGATTTGCACTCGCATCATAATTTGCGTTTGCTACGCCTTTTTTGTAATTACCATTTGCATTAAAACTATCTACTAAATCAGTATTTAATTTAGCGTCAAAACTGATATTATCAGCACCATTTAGCTTAACATCAGCGTTTGCTAATACTTTTGAATTAATCTCTAAATCATATTCTTTTTTGAAATAACTTGGGATTGTTTTTCCGTTTATATTAAGATTTGCCGAGCCTATTAGGTTTTTTAAATCGCTTAATTTTGCGTTTATATTAATATTTGCATCTAACATTTTATCTTGATTTAGCAAGCCTAATAAAGCTAGAGATTTTAGACCTTCAATATTAGCTACTAAATCATTTCTACCCATTTTTATATCTGATTTTGCACCTAATAATAAACCATTTACATTCGCATTTTCTAAACCATTTTTATCTAAATTAGCACTAGCTTTAAGATTTATTATTTCATCGCCACTAAGTTTTAAAAGTCCTGCGTTAGCTCTTAAATCAGTATTAATTGCAGTTTTGCTATTAGATAAATCGTGAGTGATTTTTAAATCTTTTGCATTTATATTTTTACCACTAACTATAGAATTTATATTTGCTAATTTATTTTTAAAATCAATTTGCGAAGTGATTTTCAAATCAGAATTTAAATTAGGATTTATGAAAGCTAATTCAGTAAGGCTTGTAACTAATTGCCCTTGAACTTCTAATTTATTAAGATTTATAGGTTTAAAATCACTTGTAATATTTAAAATATTTGATTTTACATTGATATTTGGAGTAATTTCATTAGCTTTATAAGTATTTTTAGAATCAATTATAACCTTACCAAATCTTGAAATGTCAATTCCAAATTCTTTTGTGATACTTGGTTTTAGCTTAAGTTCTGAATAAATATTAATTAAAGCTTTTGCATCAAGTTTGTCTTTATCAAATTCATCAACATTTGCATTTAGGTTGATAAATCCACTTGCATAATCAACATTTGCGATTTTGCTTAATTTTTCTATATCTAAATTATTAGCATTAAGATTTAGTTTAGTTGGAAAATAATCTTTTATATTTGCATCAAGTGTAAGTGGGCTAGTAAAAATAACACCTTTTCCATCTATGTTAAAATTATTAAAACTACCATTTATATTGCCTTTAATGTTTAAAGGGTCGGTGATTTTTAGGGTTTCTAGGTTTTTTCCATTTAATTCATAATTTATATTAAGATTGCGAGATAATAGTGAAAAATCCCCATTAACTGCTGCTTCAAGCATTCCATTAACTAAAACTTTTAAATTAATAGTTGAAAATCTCAATTCAAATTCTTCAATTTTAACTGCTATGTTTGAATTTTCATTGATTTTTTTCTCTGCTATATTTTTTACGAAATTATTTCCAAAACTTGTAAATAACACACAATAAGCCCCTATAACAATTATTAAAATCAAAGCAAGGAGCGAATAAATAACTTTTTTCATAATACAACCTTTCGTTTTCTTCATAAATAAACTTGAGCTATTTTCACTAAAGTTTCTTTAGTTATTTTTTATCATTTAGTGATTTGATTAACTTATTTTAATTATAATTTAGCACTCAAAGAATTAGAGTGATAAACCACAAGAAAGGAAGAAAAAATGAATTTTACTCCACTAAATAAGCGTGTATTAATCAAATGCGCAAATGAAACAAAAACAACAGCTTCAGGGATTATTATACCTGACAATGCTAAAGAAAAACCACAACAAGGCGAAGTTGTAGCAGTTGCTAAAGAAATTAGCGATATTAAAATTGGCGATAAAGTAGTATTTGGTAAATACGCAGGTAGCGAATTAAAAATTGATAATGAAACATATTTAATTTTAAGTTTTGAAGATATTTTAGGAATTTTATAAGGAGATTTAAATGGCAAAAGAAATTTTTTATTCAGATGAAGCTAGAAATAAATTATATGAAGGCGTTAAAAAATTAAGCGACGCTGTAAAAGTTACTATGGGGCCTCGTGGCAGAAACGTATTAATTCAAAAAAGTTTTGGTGCTCCAACTATTACAAAAGATGGTGTTAGCGTTGCAAAAGAAGTTGAATTAAAAGATACTTTAGAAAATATGGGTGCTAGTTTAGTAAGAGAAGTTGCAAGTAAAACTGCTGATCAAGCAGGAGATGGAACTACAACTGCAACCGTTTTAGCTCATGCAATTTTTAAAGAAGGTTTAAGAAATATTACAGCTGGTGCAAATCCAATTGAAGTTAAGCGTGGTATGGATAAAGCTTGCGAAGCAATTATAGCTGAACTAAAAGCTTTAGCAAAACCAGTTGCAGGAAATAGAAAGCAAATCGCACAAGTTGCTACAATTTCAGCAAATAGTGATGAAAAAATCGGACAATTAATTGCAGATGCTATGGAAAAAGTAGGCAAAGATGGCGTTATCACAGTTGAAGAAGCAAAATCAATCAATGATGAATTAAGCGTTGTTGAAGGTATGCAATTTGATAGAGGTTATTTAAGCCCATATTTTATCACAAATGCTGATAAAATGAATTGTGAATTAAGCAATCCATTAATTTTACTTTATGATAAAAAAATCACAAATCTAAAAGACATTTTACCTGTGCTTGAAACTGCACAAAAAAATGGTCGCCCACTTTTAATCATTGCTGAAGATATTGAAGGCGAAGCATTAGCAACTTTAGTTGTAAATAAATTAAGAGGAATTTTAAATATAGCTGCAGTTAAAGCTCCTGGATTTGGTGATAGAAGAAAAGCAATGCTTGAAGATATTGCAATCTTAACAGGTGGAACGGTAATTTGCGAAGAAATGGGAAGAACACTTGAAAGTGCAAACGCAGCTGATTTAGGAAGTGCTAGTTCAATCGTAATTGATAAAGACAATACTACAATAGTAAATGGTGCAGGTAGCAAAGACGCAATTAATGCAAGAATTAATCAAATCAAAGCTCAAATTGCTGAAATTACAAGCGATTATGATAGAGAAAAATTACAAGAGCGTTTAGCAAAATTAAGTGGTGGTGTTGCTGTTATTAAAGTTGGTGCTGCAACTGAAACTGAAATGAAAGAGAAAAAAGACAGAGTTGATGACGCACTAAGTGCAACTAAAGCTGCTGTTGAAGAAGGTATAGTAATTGGTGGTGGTGCTGCACTAATTCACGCTACAAATAGAATTAATCTAAATCTTGAAGGCGATGAGTTAATCGGTGCAAATATCGTTCGCCGTGCAATCAAAGCTCCAATTCGCCAAATTGCAGAAAATGCAGGATTTGATGCAGGAG
Source organism: Campylobacter sp. RM12642 (assembly GCF_020137635.1). Lineage (NCBI taxonomy): Bacteria > Pseudomonadati > Campylobacterota > Epsilonproteobacteria > Campylobacterales > Campylobacteraceae > Campylobacter > Campylobacter sp. RM12642. Next base: position 899 of record NZ_JACGAT010000033.1, on the reverse strand, counting down.
TTATCGTAAATACAATTGAAACTTGCAAAGATGAAAACAAAGGATTTGACGCTGCAAGTGGCGAATATGTAGATATGTATGAAGCAGGAATAATTGACCCTGTTAAAGTTGAGCGTGTAGCATTACAAAATGCTGTAAGCGTTGCTTCAATGCTACTTACAACAGAAGCTACAATAAGCGATATTAAAGAAGATAAACCTGAAATGCCAATGGGTGGCGGTATGGGTGGTATGGGCGGAATGCCTGGTATGATGTAATACCACTTTTAAAAGCTCCAATTTTGGAGCTTTTTATTATTTAAATTCCTAAATTATTTTATTAACTTCATTTTATAAATCTAATTTAATCATATCTTTAAAAAACTATTTATTAAAAGAAATTTTAAGCTTATATTAAGAACCCTTCCCCATATAATAAAAGTTTAATTTATTTTAGAAGAACTTTTATGAAAAAGACAATTTTAAGTATTGTTGGTGTTGGTTTAATGTTTGGTGCTTGTGCTAGTAATTCTTTAGAGCTTGATACTAAATTAAATAATAGTATTTTTATTGAACCAGTTGCTAAAAGCAAAAAAAGTATATTTGTATTTGCAAAAAATACTAGTGATTGTAATGTAAATATTGAATCAAAACTAATTGAAGGATTAAAAAATAAAGGCTATACAATATTAAATGAACCCACTAATGCTACTTTTATTGTAAGCACTAATATTGTTGAATGCTCTAAAAAAAGCGAAGAAGAATTAAAGCAAGATGCTTTAAAATCAATTAATCCAGCATTTGCTGCTTTTGCTAATAATAAAAGTTTTGCAAGTTCTATTATAAATAATATTACCGGCGAAGAATATACAATAGAATTAAAAGCTGATGTTAATATTAAGCAAAGAAGTGCAAATAAGG
>NZ_JACGAT010000032.1:0-14998 GCF_020137635.1 Campylobacter sp. RM12642 | reverse complement strand
TGATTGAAATATCCTAATTTAGACACTTTTTAGCTAAAAATAATATTAAAAAACTAAAATAAACATTTTTTAAGGAAGTAATTATGAATATTTTATTGCTTGAAGATGATTATTTATATGCTACTAGTATTTGTGAATATTTGCAAGATTTAGGATTTAGTGTTGATGTTTTTAGTGATGGCGACTTAGCCTGTAAAACTATCGCAAATAAATTTTATCATCTTTATATACTTGATATAAAAGTAATAAATACTAATGGCTTTGATGTATTAAGTTATATAAAAAGCTTAAATATTACTAACCCTATTATGATGATGACTTCAAGAACTGATATAGCAAGTATTAAAAAAGGATATGAGCTAGGCTGCAATGAATACCTTAAAAAACCTTTTGAACTAGATGAATTAAAATATAGAATTAAAGAATTATTAAAACAATTTTTTAACACTCAAAGTAATGATACAATCACAATTTCAGGCGAGTTTGTATATGATTATATTTCTAAAAGTCTTAGCAAAAATAAAACTCTAATAGAGCTTACTAGTAAAGAAATCACATTGATTGAATATTTGTTAAGCAATAAATCAAGTTATGTAAATGTAAGCAGTATTTATGAATATGTATGGGGGGGGCAAATGAAGAATTTGAAACCAATGGCTCAAGCGATGTAAGAGTATATGTAAAAAGAATTAGAGCAAAAACTTGCGATGATTTTATAATATCATCTAGAGGACTTGGCTATAAAATCAATGTCTAAGCAAACAATACTATTAACCCTTATAGCTTTAGTCATATCAATGTTAGCTATAAATATATTGAAATTAAGTGTAGCTAATGATAAAAACTCTACGCTATTAGAACTAGCAAGTTATATAAATAAGGATTTAAATAACTTACAAGATATAAAAATATGTATTTTCAATAATGAAGAAATTTTAAAATGCGAACTTGATATAAACTATATAAAAGATGATTTTTTATATAAAACTCATAATTCTTTGCTTTATTACAAATTCCAAAAACAAATAAACAATACAACATACAATGTGGTGCTATCAAAACCTTGCGTTTATAACAAAAGCATAATCAATGCTGCTATAGTGTTTGGTGGGGGAACTTTTATATTATTTGTTTTAATTTACTTAGTTTATAAAAACAATATCAAAAGTTTAATTTGGTATAAAAACACTATGAATACATTTTTTTATGATGCAATGCACGAGTTAAAAACGCCATTGGGTATAGCCTTATTAAATGCTGATATGTTAGAAAGTAATAAATATCAAAAAAGAATTAAAGCAGCACTAAATCAGATGAAAACAACATATGATGATGTAGGATTTTATATAGAAAATCCAAATGCTAAATACCCACTAAAAAATATTAATTTTTCTAATTTTTTAAAAACAAGAATTGATTTTTTTAATAGTATTGCTAGTATGAAAAGTGTGGAATTTCATTTAGAAATCACTAATGATTTATATGTATTAATCAGCGAAGTAGAGTTACTAAGAATTGTAGATAATAATATTTCAAATGCAATTAAATATACAAAAGTTAATTCTAAAATTACAATATCTTTAAACCAATCAAATGAAAAAATAATTTTTATAATACAAGATGAAGGAATTGGCATAAAAGATACAAAAAGAATTTGGCATAGATATGCTAGAGAAGATTTAGCTAAAGGTGGATTTGGCTTAGGTCTTAATATAGTAAGAAATATTTGCAAAAAATACGATATTGTATATGAAGCATTTAATTATGAAAAAGGAGCTATTTTTAAATACTCTTTTAAATCATAATTTTTTAATTTAATCTTAATTTAAAAACTAAAAAATATAATTAATTAACTTAAAATCTTAACTAAAAGGTGCATAATGAAAAAAGTCCTCATATCACTACTCGTAATATCTAATCTTTATTCTTATGAATATACAAATAAAGTTCATCCTTTCGGAATGTATTTTGGAACTCAAAACCATAAACAACATACAGATATAGATTTAGCTGATTGCGTTATAAATAATACAAGAAATAATGATAAAGGCAGAAGCGCTTGTTTTCAACTTTATCAAATCTTTAACATAGATGATCATTTTAATAGAACTGATGCTGAAGACGAGCAAAGAATTATTGTAAATTGGGGATTTAATTGGGATTATGCTTGGGCTAAACTAGATTATCAAAATAGCATTGTAAAAAAATTTGGCTCTTTTAAAGGCAATCAATCATCTCATCATACCGATTCAAGAAGATTTAGAGAAAATGTATTTTGCGTAAATTACGAAGATAATGCAGCGGGAACTAATTATAATCCTAATAATTACGATGATTTTATTTCTCATCAAAACTCAAAACCTAAAAAGCTAGATAGTGTAAAAAATACTGAAATTACTTTTCCAATGAAATCTTATTTTTATGATGAATCGTATATTCAAGATGTATTTAAAGAATTTGAAGTTAATACAACAGGCAAAATCATACTTTTAGCAAGTAGCAATAATGATTCAATTTTTAGCTATTTTTTAAGCGAACAATTACTAAATAATGAAAAAAACTCAAATGCTTATAGATTTGCAAATACCTATCTAGGCTATCAGCACGGCTCAAGCACAACTTCTGATAGCGAAAACGCATACAATGATTTTGTAAGATTTATGAAAAGCAAAGGTTGTAGATTAAATCCTGACCAAGGATTTGCTAGCGGAATACCTTTAACGCTAGATGAGAACGAAGTAGGTGCGACCTTAACTGATAATGCTTATTATACAAATGATGAATGCGCTAAATATTCAGAACAATTTTTCTTAAAAAATAATGCCTTGTATTCTCCTAAAGAATTTTTAAAAGGTAATGCTAAATGGGGATTTTTAAATAATCAATATTTCGCACAAAATAAATCAGGACTAAGCAAATGCTACACATTTAATATGGAATATTACGATGGATATTATTTTTCTAGCAATGGATATTACAATGAAAAAAGTCAGTGGAAATCAAACGAACATAAAACCTATGATATAAAAGCTTTAAGGCTTAGGAATTTCGTTTATAACAACAATCAATCACTTGCAAATGCTAAGTATATCCAAAGATTTTCTCCTTACATAGATACAACACAAGAAAGAAGTATTTATAGTATTCATAAAACTAGAGATGGAGCAATAGGCGAAAAAGCAATATATAAAGAAATCAAAAATTCAAAAGATTGTATAATCAAAGTTGGACCTGGATTATTTGATATACGAAAAGAATGTAAGAATTCAAAATACAAACAAAACAGCATAAGAGAAAGAGCTGGAATTATGCCTAAAGATATAGGTAATCAAGAAAATATAAGCACAAAAATCTTTAGCCTACATTTAAGACCAACTTCATTAAAAGAAGAATATAAATACTATAAAGATAATATGAAAAAATACACAGCAAGTCCAGGGGATTTATACGCTCATTTAAAAAATCCAAAATATTTTACATCTACAGATATTGTAAATTGGGGTAAAAATTATGGAGATGGTAAATTCCCTGCTGATACAATTGTAGGCATTTATAAAAATAAGCCTGAAATTAATGCTAATTTTAAATTCTTATTCTATCCTGACGCAAATAGCACTAAATTTAGTTTAATTTCAAAAGATTTAAATCCAGCAGGCAGTGCAAAAGTAGGAGATAAAACATATCCTATATTTAATAAAATTCCTGAAGTTCATATAACTCCATTTTATAATGGTCAAAACTTAGAAAAAAGATATGATTATACAAAGACTAAAGATGGAAATTATATAAAATGTTGTGATAAAGATTTAAGCAAATATTATGTAGATTTAAGAGTTCAAATTAGCACTTTAGCAAAAAATGGAAATGATTACAATATTGTATCAAGACAACCAAGTGTAATTTATTATGAACTAGATTTAGATTACGCTAATTCAGAAAACTTAGAATACTTCATAAGAGAACTTAGCTTTAAATTAAAAGAACCATCGTTAATAGAAATTACAACAGAAAGAATTTACGATAACGATAAAAGACCTATGTTTGAAGTAGATAGTAAAAATATTATAAAAGGTGTTAGTGATACTGCAGCATTTATTTTAACAGATGAAGAAATAGTGCAAAAACAACACTATTTTGGAAGTATTTGGAAAATACTAAATAGAAAACCTAGTCTAGGAGAAGATTTAAGACCTAGTATTAAAGATTTAAATGATAAAAAAGCAAAAATAGCTAATGATACATATACAAGAATGGTTGGAGATAATGTATATATAGGTTTTGTTCATGCAGCTGATAAAACTAGAATTAGTTTCTTTTCTAATACTGCAAGTGTAAATCACGATGATGGAAGAGCTACTAAGGTTTTAATATACGATAAAGATGATTTTAGAGTAAATCCTGATAATCAAATGATGGGAGATTTTATAATTGAATTTATCAATATAACTCCAGGTCGCCACGATATTTGCTATACTCAAAAAGATATGCAAGGTAAATTATTAACCCCTACTCCAATATGCAAAAACTTTATGGTAAGACCAGCTGAAATAAAAATAAATAATTTTGTTACTAAAGCAGGAGAAGGATTAAAAAAACCTTTACCAACTACTCTTAAAGCAAGTGTATTAGATACTCAAGATAGAAAATTAAGTATTAATTCAAATATAGGAATTAAAGAAGCTAAATTAAAAGTTACAAATAGCAAAGGTAGTTTTTATACATTTGATTTAGAAACAAGTGCTTATAACAAAATTAGTCAACTAAATCCTATTAATTTTAAACGCAATAATAAAGATTATAGTTTTGATATGGTAGTTGCTTATCCTTTTGCTGGAAGTGGAATTATTGAGTTTAAAGACAATGATTTTGTAGGAAGTGATATTACTAATAAAAAATGTGAAAATACTGGATTTTCAAATACAATCAACGCTAATGGAAAAATATCTTGCCATATATTAATTAAGCCTATTAATGCTGATTTTACTAGCTCATCTACTACGAATTTAAATAATATAAAAACATCTGATGGTTTATCTGATGCTGTTTTATTTTCTGATGAAGTTGTAGGACAAAGCGAAGCTGATTTGGGTAAATGTTCTGGTATAAATTGTGATTTTACACATTCACTAAATATACCTGTAAATATAGAAAATAAAGGCTCAAGTTCTGCTAATAGTTTAGAATATGTATATAAGTATTTTCCTAGCGATATTGATATAGATTTTGATTTAAATTTCTTAGATAATAACGATACTCAAGCTAGTAGTAGATATAGAATTTATACAAATAAATTAAGTATTAAAAATATGAATATCACAAATCAAAAAATCAAAATGACTTTAAGTGCTAGCAATACTACACTAAATGCAATTTTTGATTCAAAAATGCAAAATTTAGATAACGAAGTCAATAAAAATTTAAATACTCTAAGTAGCGTTGCTAAAAAATACGAAGCAAGTCCTGATGATTTAGAATTTATTACAAAAATAGGCTATACAAAATTCCAAAAAACAAATGACTTAGCACCTAGTAAAGACATTTTAAATAAGCCTGATGTAAATGAATTTAATCTTGATACTACAAGTAGCATAACAATAGATAAAGGAACTCCTGTTAATTTTACAAAAAATTATCCATTTATTTTTGCTTATGCAATGTATAAAGATACTAAAGCAGATGCGGGTAAAAAATATAAAAAATTATTACCGAGTGATTTAAAATTAAAATATATAAATACAACTGGTAAAATTAGCGAATTATACACAAGCACAACTACTAGCGGGCATTATTATCTAAAACCAATTGCTGATATTATTAATAATATTTCTTTTACAAGTGATTATAATTCTAATATCAAAAAACTTACAGATGGAAGTATTGAACTTGAATTATCAAGTGATAAAAAAACTAATGAATATATAAAAGATTTAATTAGAATGCACTCAAATAGCGAAATTAGTGCAAAAGAAAGCTTTAGCGTAGAATACACTAAATAATTTTTTAGGAATTTAAAATAAATCAAATTATTTTAAATTCCTTTTAATTTTTAATATAAAAATGCCTTTTTATAATTCTTACTATTTTTTAAGTTTGTATGTTTATAATTTTAGCTTTATTTTTTACAAGGAGATTTTTTGGACCCCAGTTATACGGCATTAATGCTGTTTTTAGCATTGTTTTGTGTTTTTTTAAATGGATTTTTTGTATTATCTGAGTTTAGTATTGTCAAGATTAGAAAAAGTAAGTTAGAAGAATTTGTAAATCAAAAAAGAGCTAATTCAAAACTAGCTTTAGAAATGTATAAAAATTTAGATACTTATTTATCAGCTACTCAATTAGGTATTACTTTAAGTTCTTTGGCTCTTGGTTGGTTAGGAGAAAGTTCTGTCGCTGTTTTATTAAATAAAATTCTATCAAGCTTTGATGTAAATCCTATAGCAATACATAGTATTTCTGTTGCTATTTCTTTTATATTAATTACACTACTTCATGTAGTTTTAGGAGAAATTGTTCCAAAAAGTATAGCAATTGCAAAAACTGAAAGCATAGTTTTATGGATAGCAAGACCACTTTATTTATTTAGAATAATTTTTGCACCTTTCATAGTTACATTTGATTTCTTATCTTTATCTATATTAAAAATATTAAGAATAAAAACAAACGAGCACGCAGCTCACTCTGAAGAAGAAATTAAATTCATAGCAAGCGAAAGTCAAAAAAGTGGCGTTTTAGATGAATTTGAAACCGAACTTATACAAAATGCTGTTGATTTTAGTGATATTGTAGCAAAAGAAATAATGACTCCTAGAAGAGATATGATTTGCTTGAATAAAGTTAATTCATACGAAGAAAATATAAAAATAGTTCATGATTATAAACACACTAGATTTCCTTTTATAGATGCTAGTAAAGACAATGTTTTAGGTATGATTCATATTAGAGATTTATTAGATAATCAAAATAAAGATTTAAATGAATGTGTAAGAAAAGTTCTATTTGTCCCAGAAAATATTAGTATTTCAAAGGTTCTTGTTCAAATGAATAAAGAGCAAATTCATACAGCCATAGTAATTGATGAATATGGTGGAACAGCTGGGCTTTTAACTATGGAAGACATTATTGAAGAACTTGTTGGAGATATAAACGATGAGCATGATAAAAAAGAACAAGATTTCAGAAAAATTAACGATAATGTTTATATAGTAAATGGAAGACTAGATATTGAAAGTGTTGAAGAAATTCTAGATATTAAATATGATGATGAATTAGAAGAACTTACAATTGGTGGTTATGTCTTTAATCGTTTAGGACATGTTCCAAGTGAAAAAGAAAGATGTGAAGATGAGCATTGTTATTATGAAATAAAACAAATGCAATCAAATAGTATAAAATACTTAAAAATAATCAAAAAAACAAAGGAAAAACTATGAATAAATATAGATTAATTACTAGAAGTGATATGGATGGACTTGTATGTGCTGTTTTGCTTAAACATATGGATTTAATAAGTGATATTAAATTCGTTCATCCAAAAGATATGCAAGATGGAACAATAGAAATTACAAATAATGATATTGTTACAAACTTACCATATTGTCCTAATGCTTATTTAGTGTTTGACCATCACGAAAGCGAAAGTATTAGAAACGGAAAAGCAGATAATCATATAATTATTCCAGATGCACCAAGTGCTGCTAGAGTTGTTTATGATTATTATGAAAAACAAGGCGTAAAATTTCCTGAAGAATGGCACGATATGATGGTAGCTGTTGATAAAGCAGATAGCGCTCAATTTTTAATGGAAGATGTGCTTGAGCCTAAAGGTTGGGAATTCTTAAGCTTTTTAATGGATAGTAGAACTGGACTTGGTAGATTTCACGATTTTAGGATAAGCAATTATAACCTTATGATGGATTTAATTGATTATTGTAAAAATCATAAAATTGATGATATTATGAAATTACCTGATGTAGTAGAAAGAAGCGATTTATACATTAAATATGAAAAAGAGTTTAAAGAACAACTAAAAAGATGCTCTAAAGTTTATAAAAACCTTGTTGTTTTAGATTTAAGCAAAGAAGAAATCATTTATCCAGGTAATCGCTTTATGATTTATGCACTTTATCCTGAATGCAATATATCAATTCATAAAATCTTAGGATTTAGAGGTCAAAATATGGTTTATGCGACAGGTAAAAGTATATTTAATAGAACTAGCAAAACAAACATAGGTGAGCTAATGTTAAAATACGGCGGTGGCGGACACGAAGCTGCTGGGACTTGTCAAGTTGCTCACGAAAATGCAGATATTGTATTAAATGAATTAATTGCTAAAATTAACGCTGATGGTTAATCTTTCTTGCTCGTTTTAAATTCTTATATTTAAAACGAGTTTTCTAATAAAAATCAAAAAAATATAAAAACTATAAAAAATAAAATTGGAAAAATTATTTGAAGCTATGAAATGGTGCTTAGGGGGAGACTCGAACTCCCGACCTCCGGCTTATGAGACCAGCGCTCTAGCCAGCTGAGCTACCTAAGCGTGAATAAAAAAAGCAAATTATATATATTTTTGCTTAAAATTTTATAAAATTAAAAATATTTCTAATAAATTGCGTATTAAACTTGCCAACTATGCTATTTAAAAACTAATTTTGCTATATTTTTACACAAATACTAATATTTTTTTTGTTTTTTAGCTAAATATTGTTTTTTTATTGTAAAATAGGGCTTTTAATCAATATTAAGGAGTTTTAGATGACTAAAGCAGATTTTATTTCATTAGTTGCTGAAAAAGCAGAAATTACTAAAAAAGATGCTACAACTGCAGTAAATGCTGTATTTGAAGCACTAGCTGAGTCTTTAGAAAAAGGCGAATCAATTCCATTTAATGGTTTTGGAACTTTCTCAACAACTGATAGAGCAGAAAGAACAGCAAGAGTTCCAAGCACAGGTAAAGAAATTAAAGTTCCAGCAACTAAAGTTGTTAAATTCAAAGTTAGCAGCGTGTTAAAAGAAAAAGTTGCTGCAACAGCTTGCAAAACTGGTAAATGTGGTAAGAAAAAGAAATAATTACCCAATTTAGTGGCGTTTTTAAATGCCACTAAATATATATTTTTTTAGTATAAATACTCAACGCTTTTAATTCTTTTTTCCCAATTTTATAATAAATATATTTTAGGTAGTTTTTAATATCATCATTACTAATTTTTCTTGTATTTGAATAATAATCTAAAATATAATTAGGTATTTTTATTCTTTGATTTGCAGTTAGATTTTTTCTTATAAAAGGTTTTAAAATTCTTTTTGCACTATTATGATTTTTAATACTTGAAAACCTTGCAAACATAAAAGGCAATTTAGTTAATTCATACCATTTTTCACACATATCAATGTATTTTTCTTTATTATTTACATATTCTTTTAGTGCCTTATCTCCAATAATTACTTTACCATTTAATTTTAAAACCTTAGCTAAAGCATTTGAAGTGGCTGATTCTTTATCATTTTGTGCATTTGAGTTCTTTTCAACTAATACACTTAATACCTTTTTGTTAGCGCAAATTCCTATATTTAAATTCTTATATTTTGACCTTTTACTTTCAATACTAGAAATAATTGCGCAATCTAATCTTTTTTCTTTCAATGCTTTATTTAATTTTGCAGGAACATCTTTTTTATACTCTATGCTTTTTTTTACATAGCTTGGTAATTTTGAGCTTTTTAAATAAAAATGCAGTGGTAATAAATTAATATAATCAATCTTTCCGAATATCATTTTTACTCCTAAATAAAAATAAAAATGCCACTAATATAACTAAATAATGCAATGTTTCAGGAATTTTCACACTTAAAGAATAATGAAATGCCGCTAGTAAAAACACAAAATTAGAATAATTTAAATACTTTTTATAAAACATTAAAATCATAAAAATAAATGCAATTAATCCTAAAAGATTTCTTATTGCAATAGTATTTGTAAATAATATTTTTATATTAAATTGATTATCTACTATAACAAAATTTAAAAAATGCAATATTGCAAAAAATCCAGCTAATTTACCAAAAAACTTTATAAAAACTAAGAATTTATTAGGTAAAGAAATACTTAAAAATAAAGATATTAAAGCAAGTTGCCCACTTGCTTTATAAATATCTTTTACATAATCATATCCTAATAAAACAGATGATATAAAATACCCAAAAGACGCTAAAACTAAAAGAATTTTAATTGCAATAATCATTAAAAATTCTTTCTTAAATCTAAATCTTTATATAAATATCCAACTTCTTCTTCATAACCATTAAATAATTGAGTATCTTCTTTAAAAAAGCTACCTAAAACCCTATGCGATGCTTGAGACCATCTAGGATGAGGGACATTTGGATTAACATTTGCATAAAAGCCGTATTCATTCGGATTGTATTTTTCCCAAGAGCTAACAGGTTGCTCTTTAGTAAATTCAATTTTAGCAATTGATTTAATATATTTAAAACCATATTTCCAAGGAACAACCAAGCGAATTGGAGCTCCATTTTGAGCTTTTAATTTTTCTTTATAAAGTCCTGTTGCAAGTAATGTTAGCGGGTGCATTGCTTCATCTAATCTTAATCCTTCTACATAAGGATAATCCAATACTCCATTAAATCTTTGATCAGGAAAAATATCAGGGTCATATAAACTTGTAAATTTAACAAATTTTGCTTCACTTGTTGGCTTTGCAAGATTAATCAATTCTCTTAATTCAAATCCTTGCCAAGGTAAATTCATACTCCAAGCTTCTACGCAGCGTAATTTATAAACCCTTTCAACAATTTTAAAAGCTGATAAATCAGTTAAGGTCATTGGGTTTTCACACAAACCACCTATCTCAATTGAAATAGCTTTATCATTTAAGCTTGATTTGCTAGCTAATCTTACACATTCGCTTTTATTCGTGCTAAACTCATAAAAATTAACATAATTATAAGCATATTCACTATCACTTGGAACTAAATCAAGATTAGTTTTTGCTAATTCTTCAGCTATTGCTTGGCTTGAAACTATAGTTCCTGCACCTAACTTTAAAAAATTTCTTCTATTTAAATAATAATTTTTATCTGTTACCATTTTTTCTCCTTATTAATTTTTAATTCTAGGTAAAAAAAATAAATACTTATTATGAAAAATCTGTTAAACTTCGCAAAAATTTAATTTAAAGGAAAAAGTATGGCAATTAAAGCTGATTACATCTGGATGGATGGACAAATTATTAACTTTGCTGATGCAAAAGTTCATTTTTTAACTCACTCATTACATTATGCTAACGCAGTATTTGAAGGAACAAGAGCGTATAAAACAGAAAATGGTATGGCTATTTTTAGATTGCAAGATCACACTAAGAGATTATTAGAAAGTGCAAAAATCACTGCAATTACTCCACCATTTTCGCAAAAAGAATTAGAAGATGCTCAAATTGAGTTATTAAGACGCAATAATTTTAATTCAAATACATATATTCGCCCTTTAATTTTCTTAGGCGATGGTATTATGGGAATTTATCATGCAAAAGCTCCTGTTAGAGTAGGTATTGCAGCTTGGGAATGGGGTGCTTATTTAGGAGAAGATGGACTTAATAAAGGTATTAAAGTATGTTGTTCATCATTAATGAGAAATAGCACAAAAGCAAATTTCAATAAAGCAAAAGCAAGTGCAAACTATCTAAACTCAATGATGGCTAAATATGAAGCTATTAATTCAGGTTTTGAAGAAGCTTTAATGTGTGATGAAGAAGGATTTATAGCAGAAGGCACAGGCGAGTGCTTTTTCATGGTTAAAAATGGCGTATTAATCACTCCACCAAATGATTATGCTCTAAAATCAATCACTCAAGATTCTGTTTTAAAAATTGCAAAAGATTTAGGTATTAGTGTAGAAAGAAGAAGAATTAGTAGAGATGAAGTTTATGTTTGTGATGAAGCATTCTTTACAGGAACAGCAGCTGAAATTACTCCTATTAATTCACTAGATCATAGAGTAATAGGAAATGGGGCTCGTGGAGAAATTACTAAAAAAATCCAAGATGCTTTCTTTGATATAGTATATGGAAGAAATGAAAAATACGCTTCTTGGCTAACTTATATTTAATTTTTTAGAGCGAATTATCGCTCTAAACTTTATAATATATAGAATCTAAAATAAGAATTTGATTTTAACTTTTAATTTTATTAACAATAAGACTATCTTTTATAAAATCTTTTTTCTAATTATAAACTTATACAATGTAAAATGCTTTCTTTATCAATTAACAAGGAGTATAAATGCCAGCAGATTTGAATGATTATTTCAATAAAAACAAAAAAAATGACAATAAAAAAACAGATTTTAATATTGATTTTAATTTTAAAGGTTTTGGTAAATTTAATGGCGTAATAATTGCAGCTGTTGTTATATTTTTAATAGTAGTAATAGCTAAGCCATTTGTAGTTGTAAATTCAGGACAAGTAGGTATTAGATCAACTACTGGTAAGTATGATCCAATAGCCCTTCAACCTGGTTTTCACTTTATAATCCCGTATTTTCAAAAAGTTTTAATTGTAGATACTAAAGTAAGACAAATAAATTATGCTAGCGTTGAAGGTGCGAGTGAAAGAACTTATGGTAGAGAAAGCATAATCAATAAAGAATCAATCACGGTTGTTGATGCTAGAAACTTACCTGTATCAGTAGATATAACAGTGCAATATCGCTTAGATGCAAGTAATGCACCTCAAACTATAGCTCAATGGGGGCTTGATTGGGAAAATAAAATTATAGACCCTGTTATTTTAGAAGTTGTAAGAAGTGTGGTTGGAAAATATACAGCTGAAGAATTACCTATAAAGCGTAATGAAATCGCTGCTTCAATTGAACTTGAATCAAGAAAAAGCATAGACGCTCAAGATAATAAACCTGTATTACTTGAGAGTGTAAAACTTCGTGGGATAATACTACCAACAAATGTTAAAGAGCAAATTGAAAAAGTTCAAATAGCTAAACAAGAAGCAGAAAGAACAAAATATGAAGTTGAGCGTGCAAATCAAGAAGCACTTAAAAAAGCTGCACTTGCAGAAGGTATAGCAAAAGCTGCGATTATTGAAGCACAAGGTAAAGCAGATGCACAAAAAATAGAAGCAGATGCACAAGCTTATGCGAATAGAGAAATCGCAAAAAGTATAAGTAAAGAATTATTAGAATTAAAGCAAATTGAAACCCAAAAAGAATTTAACGAAGCTTTAAAGGTTAATAATGATGCTAAGATTTTCTTAACACCTGGCGGAGCTGTGCCTAATATTTGGCTAGATAATGCAAGCACAAAAAAGACAACCAGCCTTAATAATTAATGCAAAAATTATTAGATACTATTCATTTTTATCTAGCGAATTTCTATGCCCAAGATTTAATTCTTCTTGGGCTTTGTTTTTTATTTTTTATAGTAATTTTAATTCTTGCGATTTTTTTAAGAAAATTTCCAACTTTCTCAATATTTTTAATCATAGTAGGTATTGTTTTAGAATTTGTATTGTTTTTTATTGGAGAAAACTATATAAATGCTACATATCGTCCAGCAGAACTTGAAATAATCAAAAATGATAAATTAATTTTCAGCGATAATATATATTTAGATTTTAAATTACATAACAAATCTCAAAGAGATTTTAAAATATGCAAAATTAAATTCAATATAAAAAAAATCAGCAAAAATAACTTAGAACTAATCAAAAATACCTTAAAACCATTAAAAACAACAGAAATTATTTTAAAAGATATTCCAAAAAATTCATACGAAAAATCTTATTTATTAATACCTAGTAATGTTAAAAAATATACAATTGATACTTTAATTACTTGTTTTTAGGAGATATTTATGTATTTATCGCAATTTCATATCTTTGTAATATTTGCAGCTTTTGTAGTTTATATATTTTCACAATTTTTAATTATTTATTTTTTTAAAGAAAAAAACAAACTTTATACCTTTTCTTTTACACTCATAATTTTTGTATTGATTTTTGGATATTCAACTCTTCTTACCATAGATAGCTTTTTAAAAAGTGTAGAATTAAGAAATCAAAAAGACTATAAATCAGCAAATGAAGTAGTAATTAGTGGTCAAATATATAATAATGGAAAAGTTCCTGTAAAAACCTGTGAATTAAATATAGGAATAATAAACCTTGGTATCAAAAAAGTAGATGGAAGTATATTTGATTTAAGCAAAGGCTTTGACCCATTAAAACTTAATAAAATTCGCAATTTTTACTCTCACGATTTTAAAATAGAAGGGATTATCAATGAAAACGCATCAAAAAGCTTTAAAGTAAGTGTCCCTTATCCAAAACATTTTGAAGATTATAAATTAAGATATATTTTAAATTGCAAGTAATTTCTTGTGATTTAATATTCTTTTATTATCTTAACTAGCGTTAATAATACTTGCCGCGAATATAAAATAAATATTTTTGATTCTAAATTTAAAAATAAAATATTAGATTTAAATTCTTTTAAAATATTTGTGAAATTAAATAAATAATTTATATTTTTTAACTTGTAAATTCATTAATTTTTAACTTTTTTTGTTTTATCAAATAACTAATTTTATAAGCAATCCCCTAAATCGGGGCAATATTCTCTAACGCAAAGCATTTTAATATAAGCGAAAAAACGCTTTATTAGTTTCAATCCCCTAAAGCGGGGCAATATTCTCTAACTAGTGAATTAAAGAATAATGGTAACAATTGGCAATAGTTTCAATCCCCTAAATCGGGGCAATGTTCTCTAACCCACTGAATGTACTTTAAGAGATAACCTAGTTTAGTTTCAATCCCCTAAATCGGGGCAATATTCTCTAACTATGAGTTTGCAATGGAGAACGGATTAGAGTTTACTATGTTTCAATCCCCTAAATCGGGGCAATATTCTCTAACTTGGAGTAGTTGTAGGAACAATTTGTGGTAAAATTGTTTCAATCCCCTAAAT
>NZ_JACGAT010000031.1:0-15307 GCF_020137635.1 Campylobacter sp. RM12642 | reverse complement strand
ATATTTTAAAATATTTAAATAATTTAAACTCACTACTAGTTTTTCCACTTTATATTTTTTTACTTAATCGTATTTGTTTTGTATTATTATGTTATATTATTAATTTCTAGCATTCTTACAACAGAATTAGGTTTGCAATAAAGCTTAATGATGAAATTATTTATTAATTAGACAGTTTCAAACCGTGTTGTGATAAAATTAGGTTTGCAATTTAATTTCGTTTTTTTGCTCGTTTAGGCTGTCTTTGTTTCAAACCGTGTTGTGATAGAATTAGGTTTGCAATTTAATTTCGTTTTTTTGCTCGTTTAGGCTGTCTTTGTTTCAAACCATGTTGTGATAGAATTAGGTTTGCAATTAGTTTTAACCGAACTTTACAATATTTAAAGTTTCATGTTTCAAACCATGTTGTGATAGAATTAGGTTTGCAATTTGAGTTGTAGGGCTGAAATGCCCTACCCCTAAAAGTTTCAAACCGTGTTGTGGTAGAATTAGGTTTGCAATCAGGAACAGGCAATGATAGAGCTATTAGATTAAGTTTCAAACCGTGTTGTGATAGAATTAGGTTTGCAATCATTTACCAGCGCCATATCAGAATGGAGATTTTGAGTTTCAAACCGTGTTGTGATAGAATTAGGTTTGCAATTAGAAGATTTACAATGAGCCGTTTTTTAGTTCCTTTAGTTTCAAACCGTGTTGTGATAGAATTAGGTTTGCAATCATACCAGCACTATCATATCCACGATATTCAAGCTCTGTTTCAAACCGTGTTGTGATAGAATTAGGTTTGCAATCAAATATTGTAAAGTTTTTGAGCCACACAAAAATCTGTTTCAAACCGTGTTGTGATAGAATTAGGTTTGCAATAGCAAGGAAAACTTGCTTATATATCAAGTATTTGAGAGTTTTTAAAAAATAGTGATTTTTCCACTTTTAAAATTCTTTCAAATTTTAGTACTTTAGTGGAAAAATTAAACCTATGTTTAGTTTGTATCACTAAAATTAAAAAGCAAATCTAATTCTATCACAACACGGTTTGAAACATGTAATCATACCTAAAGACTCTATATTTCACTCAAAATTGCAAACCTAATTCTATCACAACGAGCGTTTGAAATCATAAGTAGGTAGAAATACCGAAAAGTTAGTAAAATATCGGGCAACTGGCTTAGCCACCCCGATAAACTTTAACACAAACATACTAAATTTACTCCCTATCATCACAATAGTTAAAAAATTCACATTGATTACAAGCATTAAGACTAGCGCTACTATTTGGAAAAATTCCATTATCTAAAAGATTTTTCATATCTTTTACAACTCTTTTAAGCCTAGCAAAATCATTCGGAAAAATATTAAAAACCTTATGTTTTAGATGATTTAATGAACATAAAATCACTCTTTTGCAAGGCTTAGCATAAGTTTTACTAGCCATTTTTGCGTATGCTAGTAGTTGCATTTTCGCCCCGTTACTAAGATTTAGATTATCACTTTGTTTAAACTCAAGCACCACCACCTCATCAACCCCAACAAAGAGCATATCACAAACCCCGCACAATTCTTCATCTTCTAAATATTGATTTTTATAGGCTTTATATTCGCTTAGCCCAAGTTTAGCAAATGTGCGACTTTTGAAAAGCTCATCTTGCTTTTTATGAAAATCATTGCCAAAATCTACATGCTTAGGATATTTTGGTGTAATATCGCAAAAATTATAAAAATAAAATATCCTAGGACAAAACACAAACTGCCTAATCAAACTCGCTTTCAAAAGTTCCATGAAATTCCAATCTAAGCTTTTTTGTAGTAATTACACGAATATTCTATTTTATAATCTATCTTATTTAATTTTAAATTCTCTTCTATAATTTTTTTCTTTTTATCGTGCTCCATTGGATTTATGGTATTTAAAATACCTCTAGCTATACCTTCTAAACATTTTTTATTAATCCCTATTGACATATCATCATCACCCCAACCAGCCTTGTGTCTTGTGCCTGTGCATAAAAATGATATGCTTATATTTTTATTTTGTAAAATTCTAGTAGTACTTTCATAACAAATTGCTTGATTTCCTATAACTTCAAGATTATCACAAATTCCATAGCTATATGTATATCCTTGAAAAATACGCATAGCATTATAAGGATTGCAAATAAAAATTATAACATCAGGTAAATTTAAATAATTTTCAATAGGAGCTATAACAACTCCATAATTTTGCTCTTTAAAGTAGTTTAATTTTGAACGAACATTAAAAGCTGTTTTATCGTCTTTATAAAGCCCCCAACTAGCCCATCTTTGTCCTTTATCATTCAATGTATCAGATGGATTTATACCTAATACTCTAGGAGCACTTTTGCACTTAAAATCAGCTTCTTTTGCCTTATAAGCAGTTCCCATAGCAGCCATTCTTACCATAGCACAATAATTAAGAGCCTTTGATGGCTCTTTAAAATCAATTTTTTCATATTCTTCTTTTGAATTAATTAATTTAATTCCTATAATTTTATACTTTAAAATTAGTGAAGAATAAAGTGTATTAACAATATCAATATAATTCATATTAGTCCTTATAAAACTCAAAAACTCCAGGAAAAGCAGCATTTATCTTATCTTGCACACCTTTATCTTTAAAACTATTTGCAAAATCAATTGCCCATTTTGCATTTTCATTTTTTGCTTTTACAATAACACCCATAGGAACATTTATCATTTCATTATCTCTTGCTAAATAACTTTTTGGGTCTTTTTTAGCATTACTCATATGAGTAAAAAATACGCAAGCAGCATCTAATTCATCCAATGCTTTTACTGTTTGGGCTTGGTCTAAATCTATTATTTGTATATTTTTAGGATTTTGTACAATATCAATAATTGTAGGATTTTTTACATTTTCATTTAATTTTATAAGCCCTATATTTTCTAAAATTCTAAGTGCAATTTGCATATTCATAGCATCGTTCATTATTGCAATTCTTGCATTTTGTGGAATTTCTTCAATATTTTTATATTTTAAAGAATAAAGCCCTATACCCGTATAATAACCATAAGGCTTAACCATCACTAAATCTCCACCCTTACTAGTATTATAATTTTCTATAAATTTTTTATGCTGACCTAATGAAATATCAACTTCTTCACTATTACAAGCCTCAAGGCAAACTGGATTTGCATCAAGTAAAATAAATTCACTTTTATAGCCTTTACTTTCAAAAACAGGCTTAATAGCATCATAAGTTACTTTTGAAATCACAGTTCCACCGACTTTTATGACTTTTTTATCTTCATTTGAACAAGCTATTAGCAAAAATGCCAAAAGCAACAAAATACCTTTAAATATTCTCATTTTTTCTCCTTATTTAAGTTTGTAATAAATAATTTTGCTTATTTTTTCTATTAAAAAAACTATAATTATCAAAATAAAAACTATAAAATACATTATCATCTCATCATATTGTTGATAACCATAAGCAAGTGCAACTGCTCCTAAACCACCAGCACCAATAGCTCCTGCCATAGCACTCATATTTAGCATATTTACAAGCATTATTGTGTAGTTAGAAATTAAAGTCGGTAAGGATTCAACTAATAAAACCTTAAAAATAATTTGTAAATTTGTAGCACCAAAAGATTTTGCTACTTTTATTAAATCCTTATCAATGGTATTAAACGAATTTAAAGTCATTCTAGCTGCAAAAGGAGTACACGCTAATGTAATTGTAAAAATAGCTGCATTTACACCAATTGAAGTGCCTATAAAAAATTTTGTTATAGGAGTAATTGCCACCATTAAAATAAGGGTGGGAAATGATCTTATTAAATCAGTAAATTTTTCTGCTAAGAAAAATATAATTTTATTGGGCTTTAAACCATCTGGTTTAGTGATAAACATTAAAATTCCAAGTAAAAATCCAAAAAAAACTGAAAAAACAAATGAAAAAAATATCATTTTTAAAGTTACTAAAATTGATGGAATAATTAATATATTCATATATTCAAATAATCTTGTATCACCAAACATTATCATCCTTTTGTTTATAAGTAATATCTAGACTTTTTAATAAATCTAAAAAAGTATTTTTATCAATCTCATTTATTGAAATATTAATTTGCATAGTAGAAGTATTATTAAAATGATGATAATTAGTACTTATAATTTCATAAGGATTATTTAAAATTTTTGATAAATCATAAAATATTTGCGTATACTTTTCATAATTTTTTATATATAAACTAAACTCTAAACCTGATTTATTAAGCCTAAAATCATCATTTAAGAAAAATTCACTGGCACTAAATAGATTAGATATCTCGCCATTTTTTATATAATAAATTTCATCACAAATTGCCCTTACCACATTCATTTCGTGAGTTACTATAATTATTGTTATATTTAGTTTTTCATTTAATTCTTTTAATAGTTTTAATATTGATTCAGTAGTGCCTTCATCAAGTGCTGATGTACATTCATCACATAATAAATACTTAGGCTCTAACGATAAAGCCCTTGCTATTGCTACTCTTTGTTTTTGCCCACCACTTAATTCATTAGGTTTTACATAAAGTTTATCAAAAAGCCCTACTAGTTTTGCAAGTGATTTTACTTTTAAATCAATTATATTTTTATCATATCCCCAACACTGCATAGGTAAAGCAATATTATCATAAACATTTTTTCTTGATATTAAAATATAATTTTGAAATATCATACCTATATTTTTTCTAGCTATTCTTAGTGCTTTTTCATCTAAAGTATTGATTAATTGATTATCTATATAAATTTCACCACTTTGAAATTTTTCTAAGCCATTTATACAAGATAGTAATGTAGATTTTCCTGAGCCACTTTTGCCTAAAATTGCACAGATTTTACCATCATTTATTTTAAAGGATATATTGTTTAAAATTTTATTATTATTGTAAAATTTATTTAAGTTTTTTACAACTATCATTGATTTCCTTACGCCAATTTGTATGCATAACAAAACAAATTATAACAGCAAACAATAAATATGAGATTTACTCATTTTCCCTAATCACTATTTTAAATTCTTTATTTTTTTTCATCGTTTTACTCAAACATACGAAATTTATACTAAGCAATAAAATTTTATAAACAAACAACATTTAAGCTTAAACATATCTAAGCTAAACATACGAAATTTACTAAATACTATCAAAACTAAGTTGCTCTAAATCGGCCTTTTTATAACCGTGCGTATCGTCTAAATCTATCTCACACCTACACAAAAACGCCTTATCCCCATCATCACAAAGCTTTTTAAAAAGCTCTTTTACCACCTTTATCTCGCTTTTGCTAAGCTCTCCATAAAAGACTGATTTTTGGATATTTAAAAGTCCTAAATCCTTTAGCTCTTCAAAAAGTTTTGTTCGTGATTTGTTATCTTCTATATCGTAGCTTACAATATACACGCTCACCACCTAAACACATAAGAATGATAATTATTCGCACCGCACAAAAACCCACTAAGCTTATAAACTTGTCTTTGTATGATGCTTTCAAGACTTAGTTTAGAGTGATTATATGGCAACTTTTTAGCAAGTGAGTTAAAAATCTCATTTGAAATTAGCTTTTTACACTCATTAAAATCGCCCTTTAGCTGATGCCTTAGCTTGATGATATTTCTATCAACTAAAAAACTTCTATACTCTTCCATAATGTCCAAAACTAACGATGGCTTAGCACTTCTTAAGCTATGAAGCACTCCAAAATATGGGTTTAACCCTGCGTTTATCACGCTTTTATAAATTATGTTTAAAAGTATTGCGTAGCCGTAATTTAGGGCTTTATTTACATTATCATCTGCATATCTGCCCATGCGATTTACAAACTCATCTCCTAAAAGCCTTGTTTGTCTAAGATAATCAAAATAAACTTTTGCCGCACTTCCTTCAATGCCAAAAATGCTATCTTTTGTCATTTTATAAGTTTTTAGCTCGTTAATAAATGTTTTTAATTGCTCGGTGGTTTTTTGTTTTAGCAAATCATCTTGCAAATACCTTGAAAAGTATAAAATCGTGGAGCGTTGGTTTTTGATTTTACCTATGATTAGCTCTTTTGCTAAGGCTAGATCTTTGCCGTTTTGTTCGCTTAAAATCTGATGTTTTATCACATTTACGCTTTTATGCTCGTGTAAAGTGTGTAAAGCTAAATGAGATTTAAAATCATTAAAAAATATCTTAACCCCACGCACTCCACAAGCATAGGCTAAGTCACTACTTAGTCCTACACCACGAGATTTTATACTTATGGTTTTTAGGTTTTTAAGTGGATATTCTTTGATTAACTCTCCATCTTTTTTAACTACTAATCTAGCCGATTTTAGCCCCAAATACACCCCGTAAGAATTCACTACGAGATGTTTTAGCACTCTAAACCTTTGTAAATATTTTTTATATTTTTTACATTGCTTGAAAAATTTCCATTTGTGATAAACGATATTTTTAACACATTTTCACTATTTTCCAAAACATCTCTTTTTCTATATGTTTTAGTGTCAAAATTTTCTAACTCTTCTTTGTGTTTTATAATTTCATATTTAAAAAGTTCTGATTTTTTCTTACCATTTTCAGCAATTCCACCAAAACCAAAAGATTTATTAAATAAAATATTTTTACACAAATAAAAAAAGTCATAGTTGATTTTGTTATCTACAATTAAATTTAATTTATTTGTGGAATTAATATTATCAAAATTAATTTCATCGCAATTTATTGTTTTTAAAAAAATATTTGCATTAATTTTATTAATCTCTAAAACAATATTTGAGCGTGTTTTCTCTTGATATAAAATTTCTATACTTTTAAAAGGTATAACATCTATGTTTTTAATTTCTTTTATATCACAAATCCTATACTTTGCAAAACCAGCTTTAAATTGTTTGTGATTGTTAAGAAAATCAATAACCACTAAAATATCTTTTAAGTCTTTTGGTAAAACATTCAAGTTAAAAAACGGAACTGATATAACAGAATTTGTCTTTGTGTTTGTATATGGCAAGGCTTTTACTCCACTAGATGAATTAGTCCACATACCCTCAAAGCCACCATTTCTACGAATTATCATATTTGATGAATTTTTAACCTTTAAAGAATAAATCATTTTTTTAAAATCTCTAAGTTTCCTACCTTTAACATTAAAAAATTCATTATAAGTTTTAAACAATTTGTCTTTATTTAAACTCACTTTACTATGATACTTCACTGCAAATTCTTTTTTAATTTCATCTAAATTTTTATCTTTATTTACAATATAAAATCTTTTTAGTTCTACAGCTTTAGTAACTTTATCAAACTCTTTTTCGCTAAGTTTAAAAATATTATATAAATCATCATATTTAGAATAAAATTTTTGTTTTATAATATTTAAAATATCTTCTTCGCTATCCGTTTTATTAAGATATAAAAACTTAAGTGATTTTTCTAAGTTTTCTTCTCTTAAATCATTAAAAATATCACGCTTTTTATTTTTTAAAACACTAACAAGTAACATTTGAGTTTTAATGCTATCAGATAATATTTCATCTGGATTTTGTCTTATGATAAAATATTCTTGATTTTCATTTACTTTATCTTTAAGTGTCTCATAAAATTGATAAGTTTTATTAGGCAAATCATTTTCTTTAAACTCTTTAAACCTAACACCATCAAAAAACAATTTATCTATCTCTTCCCTGCCATAAGCTGATAATTGCTTAAATACTTTTTCTAAAGTTTTATTTTTAAAAAAGTCTGTATTTTTTGCTTTAAATTTTGCAAAATAAATATCAAGCATTAAATTAGTATCTATAAAAATTTGCTTAGTCTCATCTACTTTTTTATCATTTTCTACATACTTAAATTTGCCATTCGTATCTTTATAAATATAGTATTTTTTACCTTTGACTTTTGCAAAAACTACGCTTGTGATATCTTTTGACAAATCAATTAGATTTTTTGAATGCTGATTAAACTTATAGTTTTTAATATCACTTATATCAATACTACTTAAAAAATCTAATTCGGTTTCGTTTTTAGTGGTATAAATTTCATCAAAACTTAAAGAATATATGCTTTCTTTAAATAGTCCAACTCTGCTTTCTTGATTTTTGGGCTTTAATTCTTCATATGATTTAGAATTAAGTCTTATTATTTCACAATCATCATTAAACACATCACTTAAAAAATCATATTTTTTGTATGTATGATAAAACACCAAACTAGCATCAATAGTATGGCTTAGCTCATCTTGAGTTTTAAGTTTATTAAGCTTTACAAACTGCTCTTTTTGATTTTCGTTTATTAATTTAGTAGTAAATGCTTTTCTAGTGTCGCTGATTGTTTTTGAGCTAATACTATTTGTTTCAAAACCTATTTTTAAATAAGTATTTTTTATGTAATCATATAGATCAATAAGACTATTTCTTACATCTTCACTTATAAATTCATGGTTTTTAGAGTTTTTACTCCATTTTCTTGGTCTTGTAAAAAGTTCGTTTAGATACTCATCATTGCATATAATGTTGAGTATAAATTCTCTTTTGTTTTTAGGAAAATGATTGCTTGTTTTTGTAAATTTTTTTATCTTTTGTAAAAAATCTAAAAATTCATCGCTATTTAAAATGTTTTTTAAATTCTTTTCTATAATTTTTCTTTTAATTTTTTTATGCAAAAGATTTACAAAACGCTTTTGCACGCCATTTACAAGGCTTGATACTTTTGACATTTTCAATAATTCTAACGCTTTATCAAACACATCTTGATAACTACTCACACCATCTAAAAATAACGCATGTCTAAATGCGATTTGCTCTAATCTACTTAGTGAATGATAGCTCCTATACTCGCTCATTTTTGGCATATTGTTTTTTATAAATTTTTTGAAATTACTTTCATTTATTAGGTCTTTTTTTGTAGTTTCTACTTTTTTGCTTTTTTTATCATCTTTAGGAGTGATTATTAAATTTATCTCTTCATAAATACCTTTTAAGTACTCATCACTTAAATCATCAAGCTTTTTATAATTATCTTTTTTCTTTTGGTTTCCATTGCTGCTTACTAAAATCAAGTTTGCTTCCTGGTTAAACTCACCACGAGATGAACTTCTAGGGATTATATGGTCATACTCTCCTTGTTCTTTGATAAATTCAACTCCTTCATAAGCACATACAAGCTTTTCATCGTTTTTATTTGTACTATCCGAATTTCTACTTGTTTTTACCATATCTTTTAACTCTTGTTCAAACAAAAACTTATTTTGCTCTGTATTTATATGAATTTCATCAAATTTAGAAAAATCAATGCCCTTACTAGATAAATACTCAACTATATTATAAGATACTATATCAAGTAATTTTTCAACCCCACCATTAAACTCTCTAGCTGAGTTTTTGCTAAGCGTTTGGCAAATCGCTACTTTAGAGCCATTTAGCCTAAACATAACTTCTTTTGAATGCTCTTTACAATAATTTGCAAAACCACTTCTAGGCTTCAATAAAGTATTATAAATTTGTAGAATAAAATTAAATTTTCCATAAATTTCGTATGTTTGAAGCCTTGTATAAAGTTCATTTACTAACTCAAAATATTTAATGATTTTTTGAAAAATCTCATCATACTTTTGAACTTTACTAAATTCATCATTACTTAACAATATCTTTTCTTTGCTTAAAGTTTTTTCTGCTTTATACCAAAAGCTATTTGAATTTGATTGATAAATTTTATTGATTTCTACTAAATCTTTTTCAATTTTTTGCTTTTTTATATGGTCTTTAAAATCTTCAACACTATTTTTATCTTTAAAAAATTCATACCCCAACAACGCATTTAAATCTTGTAAAATCATATTTGTTTTATGTGGAGTTTTGCAAGTACAAACAGATAGCTTATCGTTTAAAATGATACCATTTTTAGCAAGTTCTATTTCTTTATAGTATTCTTTTGCGAATTTTTGCAAAATTTCATAATTTTTATCATTTAAGCCAAGTTGTTTAAATCCATTTTTTATCATACTTAAAATTGATATTTCATTATCATTTAATTCATCTTTTAATTGTTTTAAAGCAGTTTTTCCTAAGTGCAAATACCTTGGATATAGCAAACTACCCTTTGGTAAATATTCTTTAGAAATATCCAAATACCTTTGTGTTAAAATCTCTATTTTTTGTTCTTTATCGCTTTTTAGACCACTAAAAATCTCATCATTTAAAATGGTTTCAAATATATTTTCTAGATTATTTTGTTCTAAAGCTTCTTTTTTCAGCATTAAGGCATTGCAAATTTGACCTTGCTTATTAACTAAACTCTCATAAGGGGT
Organism: Campylobacter sp. RM12642; assembly: GCF_020137635.1. Classification (NCBI taxonomy): domain Bacteria; kingdom Pseudomonadati; phylum Campylobacterota; class Epsilonproteobacteria; order Campylobacterales; family Campylobacteraceae; genus Campylobacter; species Campylobacter sp. RM12642. The sequence continues at coordinate 4,992 of NZ_JACGAT010000031.1, read as the reverse complement.
GATACTTCTTGTAGGATCACAAGTTTTTAAAAAATCGAAAGCTTTGCCATTTTGATATTTTTCGCCTAAAAGCTCTAACATATATTTTTTGTTTTTTAACTCATCATCACTTTTATATGGGATATAATTTATATTATCTTTTATCGCTTTATATAACTTTTTATCATCATAAATAGCGTTTGATTTACCATTAAAATACTGCCTAAACACTCTAGTTTGAAGATTTGAAAGATTGCAAATGATATTATAAAGCTCATCTTTAGAAATATTTAAAAAATCATAAAGATTTTTAATTTCTGAAAATCCTGTTTTGAATTCTTTTTTAATGTTTTTCAAATTTAGTTTATCAACATTGCCTTGAATATTCTCAAAACGATTTAATAAATCCTTTATATCATTTTGATATCTTTTTCTGTGCTTATTATTGGTATTTTCAAGCTCTTTTATAACCGAGTCTATATAGTTTTGCAATTGTTTGCTATCAAAACCATCTTCTTGTTTTTGCAAATTTGCTTTTACAACTAACCTTTTTTGCTCTTTTAAATCTTGTAAAATATCATAATCTTTATCATCTAAAGCTTTGTCTATTTGACTATTTATAACATCATCTATATCTTTTTTATTTTTAGCACCGATAAAGATAGTTTCGATTAATTTTTCTTGATTTTCTTCATTTATGTTATCTATATTTGGAGTATTTACATAGTTAAACCCACGATGTTTAAAAAGCCCATAAAATAATTCTAAAATACGAATTTGGATATACTCATCTAAAGTTTTAAAATCTTCGTTAAATATATATGAAGCTAACTCTTTAAAGGCTCTTACTACAAAATATTTTCTATTATGGTTTCTTCTTGTGTGTCTTTTAGTAGTTCTTTCATCAACTTTAAAATTTATTTTATCTACTACAAAAGTTGAAGAAAGTGACTTATTTAGTTCTCCTGTAACAGGATTAAAAAGCCCCTTTGCACCTATACCAACCCCATAAAATCCATAATATTTAGCACCTGCATCAAGATTTAAAGAAAGAATTTGTTTATCATACATCATTACTCCTTTATATAATTTATTTATATTATATAAGGATAATATAAATATAAATTAAAATAATAATTGTTAAGTATTAAATTATTTACAATCTACCACAAGTGGTTTAAAAATATATAATATACAAAAGCAACAAATAATATTTTAGATAATATATGAAAATGGGAGAGCACCATCTCTCCCTATCAAGGTTACAGAGCTTTGCAAAAGCAAAGATGCTAGAGCTTGATTTTTTACTAACTTTTCGGTATTTCTACCTAATTATGATTTCAAACGCTCGTTGTGATAGAATTAGATTTGCTTTTTAATTTTAGTGATACAAACTAAACACAGGTTTAATTTTTCCACTAAAGTGCTAAAATTTGAAAGAATTTTAAAAGTGGAAAAATCACTACTTTTTAAAAACTCTCAAATACTTGATATATAAGCAAGTTTTCCTTGCTATTGCAAACCTAATTCTATCACAACACGGTTTGAAACATTCCAGCAATAGCACTTATTACAAGTCCGATAGATTGCAAACCTAATTCTATCACAACACGGTTTGAAACACTAATAAAATATGCGTAGTGGCTGTTTTTTTATCAAATTGCAAACCTAATTCTATCACAACACGGTTTGAAACAACAAATGCAAAAAGCACTAGATGAGATAATGAGATTGCAAACCTAATTCTACCACAATACGGTTTGAAACTAATTACAAAATCTACAGCATCGCCTACTAAATGTATTGCAAACCTAATTCTACCACAACACGGTTTGAAACTTAAAAACAAAAATAAAAAACTTATCGTAATTTTTTATTATAAGCCCAATTCTAATAAAATTTAAATAGAAAAATAAAAACCTATTATTACCAAAATTGTTATTAATGCTTTTTTGCAAGACCTGCTTTTATATCTAAATTATTAAGCTTATTTATGCTTTTTGTTAGCTTGTCCATCTTATCGGTGCTTAACTTTGCAATTTGCCAAGTTTTTCTAATCTTTCTTGCTGTGTTTTTAGCTTATCAAATCCACCTAAGGCTAACTTTAGCCCTAAGCCAAATTTCATCTCCATTAAGTTCTCCTTAATATTGTTTATTTATAATGCCCTTAACTTTGTGCGTGATTAACACAATTAGAAAGAGGGCTTGTAACAAAAGTAGGGGATTTGTTAAAGCTTTAAAAGGTCTAATCAACCTTGCGTTAGTTAGCTTTACCTCGCCCGACCATTAATCTGAACTATTAAATATCAGACTATCTACTAAATACCTATCTTTATCAGGTCTTAAAACAAGTTTATATCTCCTACCTAAAATACTATGAATGATAGTTTTACCCCTTGTTTTGCTTTCTTTTTCGTCTATACTACCCTCTTTAATAATTCTTTCTATTAGCGTATAGTCTAATGGTATAATATCTTTATGTTTTAAATGTGTTGCTATTTGGTATTTATCTATAAATACACTAGCTCCATTTAATTTAGCTACTTCTATAAAGGCATGTTCTCTGTCTTTTAAATTTTTAGTGATTTTGCTTATTTTTTCCCTAAAAGCGTCATTTATCTTTTTACTTGTCTTATCATCTAGTTTTGTGATACCCATTTGCTTCATCTTTTGCTTTACAAAAGCTTCATATTTAGGCTTATATTCATCATAAGAAGTCTTTATTTTTTTATATAAATTCTCTCTTTTCATATAATCAGAATAAGCATTATTCATAATCCTACGAGCTTGTTTTCTTATAGTTTCATCTACACTTTTTACCTTTTCTTCTAATACTTTAAATAAAGCATTATTAGGCTCAATAGGGTTATTATCAAATCCACGCACAGCAGCATTTAATGAGCTTCTTTTATCTTTTTCGTTTTCTTTATAGCCAAGTGCTTTAGCTTCATCAAGGCTTAAAACCTGTGTTTTACACCTACAACCCCAGCCATTAGGCGGGTAATTGTTACGCCAAAAAGAATGCTCCTTAGGTAAAATAAGCCCGTGAAAGGCTTTATGACTATCTCTTACTCTATTATCCATAATTGCCACATATCTTAAGTAAGGCTTATCGCTAATTAGTTGTTTTTCATATCTTGCAAAGCTATATACTTGTCTTAGGTTTTGATTAAAAACAACTCTTAAATGATTTTTATGTAAGCCACTAGCGTTTTTAAGCTCTTCTACACAATCTTTAAAGCTTGTGCCATTTAAATAAGCTTTTTTAAGTATGCTATGCATTCTTTTAAGTGTTTCAATTTCATTTATCCCACTTATTAAGAATGTGCGATTATATGCACTAAAGCGAAGTTTATCTAAATCATAATCTTTAGGTAATTTATCATCAAAGTATTTAATTGCGTCTAAAGGACTTAGATTGGTTGAATAAGTGTGTTTTATTCTTCTGTATCAATTACAACAGTATCTCTACTAAGCATGCATGGATTTCTGTAGCTAATTCATTATGTTATGAATTTGTTTTATGACAATATACGAAGATTTTAACACAATCTCAGTAAGTGAGATAAAAGAAAAAACAAAAGACCTTTTAAAAAATCATCTTAAAGATAATTTAAAGAACTTTTAATGGTAAGTTTAGATAATAAATTTACACAAATGAAGGCTAAGCTTATTGCTAAAATTTGATTTGACAAATAAGTTTAAATGAATTAAAATGCCATACAAGAAATGTTATGTGTTTGTGGTATCATCGTTATGGGGTGACGGGTCATTGGCTATGAAACACTCAACCCTCCGTTCTTACTTCTTATAAATTTGACAAGTAATGCAAAATCCACTAAAATATCACAATAACTACTATCAAGTATGAGACCAAAGACAAATGCGGCGAGTCCTCTTTATCTCATTACTGAGCCGCTAGTAGTTATAAAAAAAGATAGTTAATGTTATTTAGGCAACCTGTATAGATGGCACATAATAGCTTGGCGTAACCAAGTGAAAACTCGGGGCTCAACTTCTTAAATAACTAAGCCATCTCTATCTTTTTTTATAAATCACTTTACCTATGTTTAATTCTTTGAAATATTCTTCATTCTCACTTAAAAACATAGTTTTATTATTTATCACATCGCCTTTTTGATTTACTACCATTACTAAAGCTTTTTTATATTATCATCATAAAACCATTTTATATATGTTTTTTTGATGACTGACTTATCAAATCTAGGGTCTAATTCTTGACTTAGTCTAATCTCATCAGGGTCATTTATTAGCTTTGGGAAATAATCAATGTATAAATGACGATTTCTTTTTTTGATTTTTGGAGCATTTTTCTTTTTATCCATAAAAAATATATCATCAAGTCTTATTACATCGCCTATCTTATCAACTAATAATTCTCCTTTTTTAGCATTAAATCTTTCATAAACTTTATTTAAAGCCTCTTCATCGCTAAGATTTTCATAGCTTGGATTTTTTGGTAATTTATCAAGACTAGAGCTTAGCTCAAGGTTTACATTATTACTTACACCAATCCTTTTATCATACGCAAATTGCTCGTATGCTATATTTGGTGGATTTATCATTATTTTATATTTTCTTGCTTCTTTTTCACTGATTGGTATTACATAACATTTGCAATTATAGTCGTTTGGTGGGTAATTTATCAGCCACCAAGCATCATCTTTATGGATTGCAACATTATTCATTTTAGAATGACTACTTCTACTTGTGCTAAGCTTTGCTGATTTGTAAAGCCAATATGTTTTATAAGTGTAGTTCATCATCACTTTTGCACGGCTTAGATTATAAGATCTTTGCATATTTGTTGTATAGATTGTTTTAAGTCTTGTTGAGTTTATATTTATTACTCTTACTTCGCCTGTGAGTGGATTTACAATGTCTTTTTGTCCGTACCAGTCTTTATCACTTAAAGTAGCTTTTAAACCCTTTTTAAATTCATTAAATCCTACGCCATCTTTTTGAGCCTTAAGTAATGCATCGTGAATACCA
>NZ_JACGAT010000030.1:0-16244 GCF_020137635.1 Campylobacter sp. RM12642 | reverse complement strand
TTTTTTTATGTGCTAGTTTACCTTGATTTTTGATAAGTAAAATCTCACTTAAAATACTAAACGCAATTTCTCTTGGCTCCTGATTTGCAATGTCTAAACCTATTGGAGCATAAATTTTATTAAATAATTCGGCACTAAAATTATCTTTAATCAGCTCATCTTTAATGAATTTATGTTTAGTTTTACTTCCAATAACACCAACATATTTTGCATTTTTATCTATTACATTTTTTAAGCATTTATAATCATCTAAATGAGATTTTGTAACAATAATTACATAAGTATTATCATCAATATCTAAAAAACTCAAATCTTCATAATTACTGAAATATTCTTCATTTGCTAAACCTTGCAAATAATCTTGCCTATCATCAATTAAAATGGAATAAAAACCTAAATATTTTGATAAAAATAATATTTCTTTACCAATATGTCCTGCTCCACATATTATTAATTTTGCTTTTTGATTAATAATTTTTATATAACCACTCGCAAGCCCGCCACACTGCATTTTTAAATCTCCATTCGGTGTTAATTCGTGATTAAAAATTTTACTTTTATTATTTTCTAAACATTCTTTAGCTTCTTTTAAAACTTCAAATTCTAATTTACCACCACCTATACTTCCAATGCTTGTGCCATCGCTAAATAAAGCCATCATAGAACCTGCATTTCTAGGAGTGCTACCACTTGATTTGGTAAGAGTTATTAAGGCAATTTTTTCATTTTTCTCACATCTTTTATATATTTCTTTTATTATCAATTCATCCATTTTTATTCCTATTTTCAAAATACATCAAAGCTTCAAGAACCCCACCACCTATGCTCCTAGCCTTATCTGAAATACTAAAACAATTTTCATATTCACTAATTCTTGGGTCAATATCTGCAATTTTAAGACCCTTTACTACTTCAAAATTATCATTAATAATACCTCTTAAAAGCCCACTTATGCTAGCTTTAACAGGTGTATTATCAATATATGCAATAATTTCTTCTTCTTTTACAATATCACCTATTTTAGCAATAGCTCTAAATATTCCATTATTATTTGCATACATAACTCTTTTAGCTCCAATTCCTTTTACTTCAGCAGGAATTCCTGTATTTTTCTCTGCAAAACCACTTAAAATAACCTTACCTAAATTATGGCCACGATTACTCTCAATTACAGCGTGAGCGTCAATTCCAGCACAAAATCCAGGTCCAATAGCAATCACAACAGGAGCCATATTAATATTTGTTCCTAAATTCCTTTTAGCTAAAATTGAATCAATTAAAGCCCTTGGTTTTATATAATTTAAAATATCTAAATTCTCATCAATTATAATAGGGATAAAATCCTTACAATCTAAAATCTCATCTTTATTAACTAACTTCGCTTTTATACCTTCTATTTCGCAAGTTTTATCATAAACTGCTTGAGAAAAACAAACTTTTGTTCTAATTGAACTTGGTTTTAAACATTCTAATAAAAGTATCTTAAAGCCTGCTCTAAAAAGCCTAGCAGCAATACCGCTAGCAATATCACCCGCTCCTCTAATAATTACAAATTCACTCATCAATCAACCTTAAATCTTCTTTAGTATCTATATCTTTTCCTTCTAATTCATCATATAAATCAACAAAAATTACTTTATCTTTATATTTTTGAATTAGCACTCTTCCACCGCTATCATTATCTAATTCGCACAATTCTTTAAAATATTTTTTATCAAAAATAGTAGGCAAGGAATTAATATTATTAAATCTAGGAACAACAATATAATTTTCTTTATATTTTGAAATGATAGTTTTTATTGAATTAGTTTTTAAAAATATTTGATCAATCGGTAAAAATATGGCGTAATCATAATCTAAAACATTATTTAAAGCTATTTTTATACTTGTATTTTGACCCTTATTAAAGGCATTTAAAACCACATTAAAATCTTTATAATTTGTCTTTAAATACTCGTAATTATTCTCATTAGCAACTATTTTAATATCCATATTAAGCTCTAAAGTTTTTTGAATAATCAAATCAATAAAATAAGTATTTTTATATTTTAAAAATGATTTATTTAAACCAAGCCTTCTTGAATATCCAGCTGCTAAAATAATACAAATTCCTTTCAAAAATTAAGCCTTATATATTTTTCTTCTTTTAAAAAACCAGCTAATAATCTAAAATTATTTAATCTTTTTGCAAGTTCATTTAATACTTTTAAATCATCGCATCTATTAAAAAAAATAAAATTATCAGAATTTAAACTAATATTTTCAAACATTTTTAAACAAATTTTTTCTATTAAATCAATACTTAAAACATCATTTTTACTCACTTCAAATACTTTCAAAAAATCATCAAACCTATGAATGAAATTCTCATTTAATTGATAATTTAATAAATGAAGTGGAATAATTCCTATTATTTTATTGGTATTTTCTAAAATAACAGGCTCATTATTTTTCCAAACTTTATAAGGCAATTCCTTAGCTCCATCAGCTTCATATATAAACAAATCACAATTTTTATAAAAATCACTAAAATCATCTAAAGCATTTACTTTATTGTCAATAATTTTTCCACATAAATTAACGCCTTTTTTAAGATTTGTAATACTTGTTTGATTATATAGATTATTAAAATTTATATCTTTTACTTCATACATTTTTGTACTTGTTGTAAGAATTGTGATTTTATCTTGATTTTGTTTAGCTAGATTATAAGCAAAAGTGGTCTTCCCACCAGAGCCTATAATCGCAATTTTGTCTTTATATTTAATATCTAAAGCTTCATTTAGCATTATTTGCAGTATCTTCTATGGCTTGAAAGATTTTTTTATATCCTGTGCAACGACATAGATTACCAGACACACCTCGCCTTATTTCAAACTTAGTAGGCATTTTATTTTTACTAAGCAAAGCAGTTGATGAAATAATAAACCCAGGAGTGCAAAATCCACACTGAACAGCCCCATTTTTTACAAAATTTTCTTGTAAAAGACTTAAGCCATCAAAAGGGGTTAAACCTTCTATAGTAGTTATTTTTTTACCATCAGCCCAAGCTGCTAAATAAATACAGCTATTTACATTTTTACCATCAACTAAAACAGCACAAGCTCCACATTCACCAACACTACAGCCTTCTTTAGTTCCACTTAGTTGCAATACATTTCTTATTAATTCAAGCAATGACATTCTAGGGTCAATGTGTAATTCATAAAATTTATCATTTATATAAGTTTTAATTTTCATAATTTTTTCCTATTAATTCATAAATAGCTCTTTTTGTAAGCGTTGTTAAAAGATTATTTCTAAAATCTTTAGAAGCTCTCCAAGAATCTCTTGCCTTTGTTTCATTTAAAATATTATTAGCAATTTTTTCAATATTATCTTTAGTTAATTTTAAACCTTTTGCTAATTTTTCACTTTCTTTAGCTCTAATAGGAGTAGGAGCAGCCACTCCGTAAGCTAATTTTAAATCAATTATCTCATCATTATTAGTTTTTAACATAACACTAACTCCAATTGTAGCTATATCCATAGCATTTCTTTGAGCAAATTTTATATATTTACTAACATAACCATTAAAAGATTTTTTAGGAATTTTAATACTTGTTAAAATATCTCCTTTTTCTAATTTAACAACACCAGAACTGATATAAAAATCATTTATAGCAATTTCTTTGCGTGTGTCTTCATTGTAAATAACTAAAATCGCATCAAGAGTAAAAAGACTTGAAGCACTATCAGCAGAAGTTGCACCATTGCAAATATTTCCACCTATTGTAGCCATATTTCTAATTTGCGGACCACCAACTAGAGCAGCTGCTTGTTTTAGATTTGTTAAATTATTTTTTATAATTTCATTATTTTCTATATCATCAAAAGTACATAATGCACCTATATGAATAAACTCATCATCAATTGTTATGGTTTTTAATTCTTTTAAAGTATTAATTCCTATTAAATGCTTATTTGCGTATTTTTTATCCAAACTTCTAAGTTTAATTAAAATATCAGTTCCGCCTGCAATTAATACCGAATCATCTATAGTTTTTAATAGCCTACTAGCTTCATTAACGCTTTTTGCTTCCGTGTAATTACTTAAATAATACATTCTTTATCCTTAGCTTGAAAAAATCTTTCTGGTGTTATTGGAATTTGATTAAACTCTATATTTGTAGCATCAAGCACTGCATTTCTAATAGCAGGTGCAGGAGAACACATAGGAGGTTCACCTAAAGACTTATTACCAAATGGACCATAAGGGTCATAATTATCAACAAAACTAACATCTAAATCAGGAACATCAAGTGCAGTTGGAACTTTATAATCTAAAAGATTATTATTTAAAATTTTACCTGTTTTTTTGTCATATTTTAATTCTTCTAATAAAGCATAAGGAATTGCCATTCCCATTCCACCTTCTACTTGAGAGCTTGCTAAAAGTGGATTTAATACCTTACCAGCATCATGAACATTTAAAATATCTAATATCTCTATTTTTCCTGTATTCATATCAACTTCAACCATAGCCATAGTAATACCATAACTATAAGAATTTGTATGGCAATTTACACTTGCAAATGCCGATAAACTTTTAGCCTTTTGCCAATCATAAGTAGTGTGTAAAGCAAAATCAGCCAAACTCATTAACACTTCTTTATTCTTAAAAACAATATTTGCATTTTCTAAATCAAGATTTGCAAAATCAACATCTTTTAATCTCGCTGCTGCTTTTAATATTTTTGTTTTTAATTTTAAAGCAGCTTCTTTTACTGCAAGCCCTGTTACATAGCTTTGTCTTGAAGCATAAGCTCCTGTATCAAATGGAGCCGTATCTGTATCAGTATTCGCATCAACTATAACCCAATCATAAGGAATACTTAAAACTTCTGCTGCCATTTGAGCTAAAACCGTATCAGAACCTTGTCCGATTTCAGTTGAACCTAGCATTAGTTTAATATGTGCGTCTTGATTTAGTATTACTCTAGCTGCTGCTGTTTCTAAGCCCTTTGGATAAACACCTGTTGTATAAGTAAAGGTTGCAAGCCCTACCCCACGCTTTTTATAAGGGTGTTTAAATTCTTTACAAGCTTTTTGTTTTTCATAGTAATTAAATTTCTCTTTAGCAACCTCAATACATTCTTTTAATTTAGCTGATTTTTGAATAACTTGATTTAGTGGATTTAAAACATTATTTCCTACTATATTTTTTTCTCTAAAACTAATAGAATCAAAACCCATTTTTCTAGCTACATTTTCCATAAAACTTTCTATAAAAAACATAACCTGTGGAACTCCATATCCTCTCATAGCCCCAGCTGTTGCTATATTTGTATGAACGGTTTTAATGTCATATCTAAAGTTAGGAATATTATATAAAGATAATAAAACTCCACCACCTTTAATACCAACCGAATGAGTATGAGATGCGTAAGCTCCCTTATTTGATAATACTTCTATATCTAAAGCATTTATAAAGCCATCTTTACTAATACCCATTTTTGCTTTATATTCCATTTCGTGTCTTGTTCTTGTATATGCGATACTTTCTTCTCTATCAAGTGCAATTTGAACAATTTCTCCACCCATAGCCATAGATAAAGCAACGCAAAGTGGCTCTATTGTTACTTCTTGTTTATTACCAAAACCACCACCAACAAAAGGTTTTATTACTCTAAAATAACTCCAATGTTTTTCAAAAACTTCGCCTAAAATTCTTCTTAAAATATGTGGAATTTGAGTTGAACTTACTACCACATAACGATTATCTTGGTCTTTATAAGCATAAGCAATCTGATTTTCCATATGGCAATGTTGTTGTAAAGGAACTTTAAATGTATCACTAAAAACATAATCGCTATTAGCTAAAGCCGATTCTACATCTCCAACTTTACTAATAGTATGAGCCATTATATTGCTATCTAAATCCTCATGAATTTTCGCAGCTCCTTCTTGCATTGCTTCTTGTGGGGTTAGATAAAAAGGAAGCTCATCATATTCAACCTTTACCTTACTTACAGCAATTTTTGCAGCTAAATCAGTGGTTGCAATAACAGCTGCTATTTCATCTCCAAACAATCTAACATGCTCTGTTAAAATGGTTCTATCATACCTATCTCTAGTCTTTGGGTCTAGTCCAAATGGATGACCTGCGGTTGCAAACTTAGTTTTTGGCATATCTTTATAAGTTAAAATTTTAATAACCCCATCAACCTTTAAAGCTTCGCTAAAATCAAAACTTTTAACATATCCATGTGCTATGCTAGATCTTACTATTCTTGCATAAAACTTTTTCTTAGTAGGAATATCAGCAGTATAAATTGCCTTACCTGTAACTTTAGCGTAAGCATCCCATCTTGTTTCACTTTTACCTATCGTTTTAAATTCTTCTTTCATACTCACCCTTATTTATCTTTTGCAAAAATTAAAGAAGCTATCATAGAAATTACACAAACTCCTACTATGCTATCTTTAAAAACCCAACTTATATAACCTGGCAAATTACTAGTAATTTCAGGATGGACTCCAAACCCATACCCAAGACCAAAAGTAATACCTAATATCATTACATTTTTGTTGCTAAATCCAGCATAAGCTACAATCTTAATACCATTTATCAAAATCATAGCAAAAATCATAATAACTGCACCCCCTAAAACACTATCTGGAATAGTCCTAAAAACAGCTCCTAATTTAGGAATAAAAGCTGATACTATAATAAAAAAAGCACCTAAAGCTATGCAATATTTATTTATAATTTTTGTCATTGCTATTATTCCTGCATTTTGACCATAAGCTGTATTAGGTAAAGCATTTAACAAACTAGCCACCATACAACCAACACCATCTGCTAAAATAGCTCCACTGATTTCTTTTTCTTTAGCACACCTATTAAAAGCTGCTACGGTAATTCCATTAACATTTCCAATAGTTTCTAAACTTGTGATTATATAAACGATAATGGCACTTACAATAGGAGCTAGTTCAAAATGAAATTCATTAATTAAAATAATTGGAATAGGCAAGCTAAACCAACTTGCTTCACTAATAATACTAGTATCTACTCTACCTACCATATAAGCTAAAAAATATCCCACAACAAGACCTATTAAAATAGCTGAAACTTTAAAGATGCCCTTTGCAAATCGTTGAATAGCAATAATGATTGCAAAAGTGCTAAAAGATAAACATAAATTAATAATATCCCCATAAGTTCCCATTTTTTTAGCAGCTAAACCACCCGCACAATAATTAACACCCACATCTAATAAATTAATGCCAATTGCAATTAATACAACACCTATTACTAATTCAGATAAAATCTTTGTGATATATTTGTAAGCAAAACCAATAAATATAGTAATTATACTGCCTATAAGAGAAGAAGCTAAAATTGCACTAAAACCATAAGTATTTGCAACACTTATAGCTGTTGGCACAAAAGCAAATGTAGTCCCCATAACTATTGGAAGATTAGCACCTATTTGGATATTTTTATATTTGATTGGATAAAGTTGCAGAAGAGTTACTATGCCAGAAGCTAGCATAGCTGATTGGATTAAACTGATACTTTCTTGCGTGGATATTACAATACTCGTACTATTTAACACCCCTATAATTATCAAAATGGGGGCTAAATTTCCTGTAAACATAGCAAGAACATGCTGCATTCCCAAAGGAAGTGCTACAAAAAACGGGGGTTTTCCTTCTAGTTGGTAAATTAAATTCTTATTTTTCATCACACACTTTCATTTTAGATAAAAGTGATTATATAAAATCTTACTTAAAATCATCTTGATATTTATTGATAATGCTAAAACATAAGTAGAATTAAATTCCTAAGTTAAATAATAAAAATATATTTATACTAAAAAAATAATCATCATAAAATCTCATATATAAATATTAATTTATAACAAGGCTAAAATAAATCATATTAAAATATAAAACCGAAAAATTAATTCCGATTTTATATTTAAATTCCTAAATATTTTTTGCGAATATTATCATCATTTGCAAGGTCAATTCCTTTGCCTTCTAAAACGATTTTGCCGTTTTCTAAAACATAAGCCCTATCACTTATTTTTAATGCTTGTTGGGCGTTTTGCTCTACTAATAAAATAGTAATTCCTTCATTTTTTAAAACCTTAATTATCTCAAAAACTTCTCCTACAATCTTAGGTGCAAGTCCTAGACTTGGCTCATCTAACATAAGTAATTTTGGCTCTCCCATTAAAGCTCTTGAGATTGCTAACATTTGTGCTTCTCCACCACTTAAATTCCTTGCTAAGGTATTGTTTTTTTGCTTTAAGCGTGGGAACAATCTATACATTTGCTCTTTTAAATGCTCGTAATTATCAGCATTATAAAACGCTCCCATTTTAAGATTATCTTCAATGCTAAGATTTGCAAAAACTCTTCTTCCTTCTGGCACAAGGCTAATTCCTTTTTGAACTAGAGTATGAGTTTTATGCCTTTCTATTTCATAACCTAAAAAATTAATCTCCCCACTACGCTTAGGAATATTCAAAATCGCATTTAAAGTGCTAGTTTTACCAGCCCCGTTACTGCCTACTATACTTACGATTTCTCCTGAGTTTATATGAAAACTAATATCATCAACAGCTTTAATCAAACCATAATGAACGCTTAAGTTTTTAACCTTTAACATTAAAAATCTCCTAAATATGCTTTAATTACTTCATTATTATTAACCGCTTCTTTTGGTGAGCCTAAGAAAATACTCTTACCATAATCAAGCACTAAAACCCTATCACATAAGCTATTTACAAACTTCATATCATGCTCAATCAACACTATGCTAAGCTCTTTTTTAAGAGTAGTTATAATATCTGCTAATTCATTGCTCTCAGTCCCATTCATTCCTGCTACAGGCTCATCAAGTAATAATAATTTTGGTTTTAGTGCTAATGCTCTTGCTATTTCTAATTTTCTTTGCTCTCCATAACTTAATTCGGTTGATTTTGCATTAGCTAAATGAGAGATTTTAAGAGTATTTAGTATTTTTATCGCTTCTTCTCTTGCTTGTTTTTCAGCCTTTTTATATCTTGCAATATGCAAAAACGCTTCAAAAATATTGTAATTAATACTACAATTTAGTCCTATTAAAACATTTTCAAGCACACTCATAGATGAAAATAATCTAATATTTTGAAAAGTCCTTGCAATGCCTAATTTTGTGATTTCTAATTGATTTAGATTTGTAATGTTTTTATTATCAAAAATAATCTCACCCGAACTTGGCTTATAAGCTCCTGAAATTATATTAAATAAAGTAGTTTTCCCTGCTCCATTAGGTCCAATAAGTCCAAAAACTTCACCTTTTTTAACGCTAAGATTTGCATTATTTATAGCCTTTACTCCACCAAAATTCTTATCAATATTCTTAAGCTCTAAAATCATTTTTTAAACCTTTTAAAAATAATATCGCTTAGCTCCTTATCGCCAAAAATCCCACGCCTTGCAAATAGCATTACTAAAATTAATATGATAGAAAACACAAGCATTCTAAGTCCTGGCAAACCTTTTGTCTCATAACCAAAAATATTCATAGGTTCATCTAAAAATCTAAGCCACTCACTTCCACCAATTACTAAAATAGCTCCAATAATTGCTCCTGTAGTGCTTCCTAACCCACCTAAAACTATGATAATTAATAATTGGAATGTAAATAAAAAGTCAAATTGTTCAGGCGTAACACTTGTGATATAACAAGCTAAAAGCCCACCTGCTACACCTTCTAAAAAAGCACTAGTCCCAAAAGCTAAAGTCTTAATCCTAAAAGTATTAATCCCCATAGCTAAAGCTGCATCTTCATCATCTCTTACAGCCTTCATTGCTCTGCCGTATTTTGAATAAATGATATTAAGTATTAAAATAACGCTAATAATAGTAATAATTCCAACTATATATAAAAAATTATTCGGTTTTGGAATTTCATTTAACCCTTGCACTCCGTTTGTAAAAGCTGCGAAATTAAGTGCAATTAATTTAATAATTATCCCAAATCCAAGCGTAACGATAGCTAAATAATCTCCCCTTACACGAAAAACAGCAAAGCTTAAGATTAAAGATAAAGCCAAAGCACCAAAACCACCCGCTAATAAAGCTATAAAAAAGCTATCAGTATGAAATGATAAAATAAATGGATGCGGGTCTAATAAGCTAAATTGATCTTGCTTAGCTTCAATATCAAGCAATAATAAAGCCGTAATATAAGCACCAACTGCAACAAAACCATTAGGCTCTAGGCTAAATTGCCCTGTTACACCATTGATTAGATTATAAGATACTGCCAAGATTATAAAAATACTAATATTTATAAAAGTTCTTAAAGCATAATCACTCAAGCAATATTGAGCCGCAAAAATGCTTAAAACTGCTAAGATTAAAATGATTATTGAAAATATATTTTTCATTAAAATCTACTCCTTTCATAATCTTGTCCCATAATTCCTGTTGGTTTAAACAATAAAACAAATACTAAAAATATAAATGCAAAACCATCTTTAAACCCTGCTAAATCAGGCACAAAAGCTACTATTAAAACTTCGCAAAATCCAATTATAAGCCCACCAAGAACAGCTCCGCCAACGCTACCAATACCACCTAAAACAGCAGCTCCAAAAGCCTTAAGCCCTATTAAAACTCCCATATTAGGGTCAATTTGTGGATATTTACACGCCCAAAAAATCCCGCCAATACAAGCTAACATTGAGCCTAGTGCAAATACAAAAGCTATAATTTTATTAGCATCAATTCCCATTAAAGCAACGGTTGAAATATCAAAAGCAAGTGCACGAATAGCAATTCCATATTTGCTTTTATACAAAATCAATAAAACAGCTATTAAAATAATAATAGTTAAAGTTGGAATTATTAAATCAAGCAAAGACATTCTAATATCAAATAAATTAATAGGATTTATCAAAATACTCGGTGCATTAAATGGTTGTGGTGTGCTTGTAAATAATACATTTATTAGATTTTCTAAGAAAAACGAAACTCCAATAGCAGTTATTAATAGTGAAATTCTAGGAGAATTTCTAAGTGGCTTATAAGCAATCTTATCAATGCTAATTCCAAGTGCAATACAAATTAATATAGCAAAACCAAAAGCAGGTATAAACGGAAAGGCAAAAAAATTAAGTGCAAATAAACAAGCATATGAGCCTATCATCATAATATCGCCGTGAGCAAAATTGATAAGCCTTAAAACTCCATAAACCATAGTATATCCAATAGCAATTAGTGCATACATTGAGCCTAGTGAAAAGCCATTGAAAATCTGTTGAATAAGTAGCGTCGAACTCATTAAAAACCTTTTTTGAAAATAAAAAGAAATATTAATAAACTAAGCTTAATTTCATAATAATTTTTAAGATTAATTATAAGAATTTGTAAATTCGTAACACTTTTTTACAAAATTACAAAAATTATATTTAATCTTTTAAATATTATTTATAAAAATCCTTAGGAAAAGGCTTTAATATACTATTGCTTAATTCTTTAGCCATTAAGCTTTCAAATTCTAAATCCTTGCATACTTTTTTGCTCTCAATTACCTTGCCTTTATCAAGGACTAAAACTTCATCACAAAATAATTTTATAATCCTTAAATCATGAGTTATTACGATATAACTTAAATCCTTTTGAAGATTTTTTAAAGTCTTTAAAATCTTTGCTTGAATTAATACATCTAATGAACTTGTAGCTTCATCTAAAATAAGTATTTTTGGCTTAATTGAAATAGCTCTTGCTATGCTTAGCCTTTGTAATTGTCCCCCACTTAACATTGAGCATTTTTTATCTAATAAGTCTTGATTTAATTCTAATAATTCTAAGCATTCTAAAGCTCTTTTTTTAATCTCGCTTTTGCTAAAATTAGTAAGATTTTCTAAAGGTTCAATCAAGGCTTCATAAACGCTAAAATCAGGGTTAAAAGATGCTCTTGAGTCTTGAAATACTATTTGAATTATTTTTTTATACTCTTTATTATCTTGTATTTTTACATTGTTTAAAAATACATTTCCAGAATTTGCTTTGTAAATATTAGCAATGATTTTTGCTAAAGTGCTTTTGCCACTTCCACTAATTCCTAAAATACCTAAAGAATTATTCTCATCTAAATTAAAGCTAACTCCATTTAAAACTTGAGTATATTTATCGCTAAATAAATTTGAGTTTTTATATGAATATGAGATATTTTCTACCTTAAGCATTGCTAACTCCATATAATGATAAATGTGAATTAATTAATTCTTTTGTTATATTTGCTTGTGGGTTTTTAAATATATCAATACAAGTTGCTTCTTCAACAATCCTTGTATTATCCATAACATAAACATAATCAGCAAGTCTTGCAACCACTCCAAAATCATGAGTTATTAACAATATCCCTATTTTGCTTGATATTTCTTCTAATATATCTAAAACTGCAGCTTGAGAAATCAAATCCAAATCACTCGTAGGCTCATCAGCTATTATAAATTTTGCACGAGATACTAAGGCTAAAGCTATCATAATTCTTTGAAGCATTCCGCCACTGCATTCGTGTGGATAAAGATTTAAAACGCTTTCGTTCAATTTAACTTTATTTAAAATCTCTTTTATATATTCATTATCAATTTTTAAATTCCTTGCCTTTAAAGTCTCATAAAAGCAGTTTTTGATACTAAATAAAGGATTAAAAGCTGTTCTTGGATTTTGCATAATACAAGCAATATTTTGCTTTGAATTATCATCTAAACAAATACTCCCGCTAAGCTTTAAATTATTTGCTACATATCCCATAATAGCTGTTGCTATTAGGCTTTTTCCACTTCCACTAAGCCCTAATAAAGCCGTGATTTTTCCACTTTGTATATTCATACTAACATTATTTACTAAGGCTGTATCTTTATAAAATATATTTAAATTTTTTACTATTATTTTATCCATGACTTTCAACTTGTATTAAATTTTCAAATTTATCTCTTAAAATATCGCCTAATAAATTAAAAGCAATAATTACAATTAACATAGCAATTCCAGGATATAAAATAAGCTCATAATGAGTTAAAATATAATCTTTTGTTTCAGCTATCATTATCCCCCATTCAGCCTGTGGTGCTTTTACCCCAAGCCCAAGCAAACTAAGACCTGAAATATGCAGCATTATATGCCCCAAATCAAGTGTGCTTAATACTAATAGCTGCATACAAATAGGCTTTGCAAAATGCTTTTTAAAAATCTTAAAATTACTAGCCCCACAAGTTTTGCTAATTAATACATATTCAGTATTTTTTAGCTTTAAAACAATGCTTCTAATAATCCTTGCATACCAAGCCCAGTGAGTTAAAGCAATGGCTATAATTATATTTAATAAACCAGTTCCTAAAATCCCTACGAAAAATAAAGCCAAAACAATAGTAGGAAAGCATAAAAATATATCACAAATTCTCATTAAAAAATTATCAATTTTATTATTTGAAAATCCAGCTATAAAACCTACGCTAACGCCTAAAACTATTATTATAATAATGGTTGAAAAGGTAGCTAGAATTGAAATATAAGCACCTTCTAAAATCCTTGAGAAAATATCTCTTCCTAAATGATCAGTCCCAAAAATATGCAATAATGAATTACTAGCAAATTTATTCGCTAAATTAATCTCATTTGCACTATAAGGTGCATAATATTTACCAAATAAAGCAAGTAAGATTATAAAAGCACATAAAAAATACACAAAATATTCATAAATTTTCTTACTCATATCTAATCCTTGGGTCAATTATCGCATATAAAATATCTGTGATTAAATTAATTAAAATAAACACAAAACACATCATCATACTAAAAGCTTGAATTACAGGATAATCACTATAATAAATAGCACTTACAGCATAACGACCAACTCCAGGATAAGCAAAAATATTTTCAATCACCAAAGCCCCACCAAAAAGTTCAGCTATATGCATACCAAAAGCAGTTATTAAAGGTAGTAAAGAATTAAATAAAATATGTTTTGAATATATCTTATACTTTCCTACGCCACGCATTTTTGCATAAGCTATAAATCTTTCATTACAAGCTTGTAAAAAATTAATCCTAATAAATCTAGCATTAATAGCAATTGACATAAAAGATATTGCTAATGCAGGCATTATTAAATGATTAATCCCACCTATGCCAAAAGGAGGCAATAAATTAAGCTCAACAGAAAAAAATAAAATAAATAATAAACCAAGCCAAAAACTAGGAGTGCTAACACCTAAAAATGAAAAAATCCTTACAAAATAATCAAAAAAATGATTTTTATAAATTGCAGAAAACACCCCAAAAGGAATAGAGATTATAAAGGTTATAAGTAAGGCAAATGATGTTAGCTTTAAAGTATTTCCTAAGTATTCAAACAAATCAGGTGCAATTTTACGATTAGTAAAATATGATGTCCCAAAATCTAATTGCAAGGCGTTTTTTATCCAAACTACATATTGAGTAATTATTGGCTCATTTAAGCCTAGCATAATTCTTGTATGCTCTATCGCTTCATTAGTCGGTGCTATCCCACTAACTTGCAAATAATTCATAACTGCATCAGTTCCATTCAGCCTAATTAATAAAAAAATAAAAATTGATGCTAAAAACAAGCAAATAATGGCATATAAAGTTCTTTTTAATATGAATTTTTTCATACTACTCCTTAATTTCTATATCATCAAAAGGAATTTCATATTTTAAAATACTCGTTTTAACTCCTTTTAATTTAGGACTTGCAACGCATATATTTGTATGATATACAATAGGAATATATACCGCTTCATCGTGTAAGATTGTAAGTATTTCTTTAGCTAGTTTAGATTTTTCATCTTTATTCATTGTTTTAGATAATTTTTCTATATTTTCATCAATTAGTGGTTTTTGCTTTAATCCAATTTGAGCCATATAATCAGCGTGAGATGGTGCAACCATAGAAGCCATAAAAATTTCAGGCTCATAAGGAGCTCCCCAAGTAGCATTAAAGATTAATTCAAATTCCCCATTTCTATGTCTTTTATAAAATATAGTGCTTTCATTAGCTTGTAAGATTAGATTAATTCCTATTTCTTTTAAATTCGCTTGTAATACTTCTGATATAGCCTTTTGCTCTGCATTAATGCCTATATAAGAAATCACTATATCTAATCTTTTGCCATCTTTTTCTAAAAAGCCATTTTTAAATTCCCAACCATTATCAAGTAATAATTGCTTAGCTTTTTTAGGATTATATTCGTATGCACTTCTATCAATTTTGCCATTTGGCACATTATCATCATAGAAAAAATCAGCCTTTGGTCTTGTCCCATAAAAAACATATTTGCTAATTTCATCTTTATTAATAGCCATATTAATAGCCTTTCTTACATTAATATCATTTGTTGGATATTTTGCCGTATTTTGTGCTATTAAAATAGTGCTAAGTGGCTTTGAGATTAGCGTTTGATAATCGCTTTTTTGCAAGCTTATAAAATCTTCTAAGCTAATTTCTCCATCAGTATAAATATAATCAATTTCTTTTGTTTTTAAAGCTATTACTTTTGAGCTTGGATCAGGGATTATTTTGCATACTATGCTATCAATTTTAGCTTTTTCGCCCCAATAATTTTCGTTTTTAACAAACTTATCATAAACGCCTAATTTAGTATCAACAAATTTCCATTTACCTGTGCCAATTGGAGCTTTTATACCATCTTTTGTATTATTATCAATCATAGCACTTGGAGCTATAAATCTAAAAGGACGAATAAGACTAAGTTCTCTTAAAGTAGGTTCATAAATATGTTTTAAATGAAGCTTTACTTCATAATCATTAACCACTTCAAGATAATCAAAAGCTCTTACAAGTGCAAAAGAAATATGCCTTTGTTTATTAGCAAAAATTGCATCAAAATTAAGCTTTACTGCATTTGCATTAAAGTCTTCTCCATTAGAAAACTTAACTCCTTTTCTAAGATAAAAAGTATATACCAAACCATCTTCGCTAATCTCCCAAGAAGTAGCTAGGCTAGGTATTATTTGATTATCTTGCGAGTATGAGACAAATCCTTCATAAACCATATTTTGAGCAAACATTTCATTTGGAGAATACAAATGTGGATTTAGTTCTCCTACATTTTTAGAAGTAGCTACTTTTAGCTCACTTGAATTTAAAAAACTAATTAATAAAATAAATACAAAAAATAATTTTTTCATTTTAATCCTTTATATTG
>NZ_JACGAT010000029.1:0-17224 GCF_020137635.1 Campylobacter sp. RM12642 | reverse complement strand
GTATTATATTTTATTGGTTTTTTAATTCTAACAATTAGGCAAAACTTATATAATTTTATTATTCTTCAACACTCACTACGCATTTATTTTTACCCGTATTCTTGCCAAGATACAAATTCTTATCAGCGATTTCAAATAGTTGCTTATAATCTTTTTGATTAAAATCAGCTATATATCCACCTATTGTAATACTTATTGTTTCTTGCAAATCACTTATTTTTAATTTAAATACTTCTTCTCTAATATCATTTAAAAATATATCAGCATCTTTTTTATTATCAATGTCTGCAATGATTAAAAATTCTTCCCCACCCCATCTACAAATATTAATATTAAAATTAGAATATTTTTTATACTTATTTATCAAAACTATAGCCAACATTTTTAGCACAATATCTCCGGTTTGATGACCATAAGTATCATTTATATGTTTAAAATTATCAATATCACATACCGCAATTAAAATTCTTTGTTTGTTATATTTTGATAACACAACATCTTCCATATATTTTCTATTATATAAACCTGTTAAAAAATCTTTATATACAATTTGAGCTAAATCGTTAATTTTTTTACTAGGAATAACAGTTACCAATACACCATAAACCACTAAAAATACCAATAAAACCGCTAAATTGATTGGATAAAGAACAATATTTGCATTTTTATATTCGTTAATTTCAAAAAATTTATCACTATGTAGCACAATAGAATCTGCTTGAAAATAACTAAGATAAATTAAAAAAATAATTAAAATTGTTGATACAAAACAGGTGCTTTTCTTAAAAAATAAAAATTGCACAAGTATCAAACAACATAATAACAAGTCAAATCCACTAGCACTACCTAAGTAATAAATTGCGATTAGCTGATGGATTAAAACTTCAAAATATACAACGGCATAATAAATTTTTATTTTATCACTACTAAAATTTGTAATTATTAATATATAAATTAAAGTTGAGACTATATTTACATAAAATAACTCGTATATTTTCATATAATAAAATATAAACAAAAAGGACACATGTAAAATTGTCGCCAAAAGTATGATTAAGTAAATATAATCATAAAAATTAATCAGTCTAGATATTAACTGCTTTATTTGAGTTGTCATAATTTTCCTTGTTTAATGAACCTAATATTTGAATAAATTTCTTGTTTTCAACTATACTTATATCTGCTTTAATCTCGTAAATTTCTCGTATTAAATCAAGTGTAATAACATCGTTAATCTTTCCATTTTTATAAACCTTGTTGTTGTGTAAAAAAACTGCTTCATCACAATATAAACTCGCTAAATTTAAATCATGTAAAACAACTATACTTATTAAATCATTTTCAATTGTAATTTTCTTTAAAGCTTCTAGTAAAATACATTGGTGTTTAATATCTAATGCACTTACAGGCTCATCAAGTAATAAAATACTTGGGTTTTTAAGCAAAACTTGAGCAAAAGCTATCATTTGTCTTTGACCGCCAGATAAATCTTTAATATTAATATTAGCAAGATGCGAAATCTTAAATTCCTTTAAAACATTAACTGCTTTATTTAAAATTTCATCGCTTACTTTTAAACCTAATTCATTATAAGCACCTAGTAAAACTACTTCTAAAGCACTAAGGTTTGTATGAGTATGAAAACTTTGCAACATATAACCTATATTGCTTTGCCATTTTTTAAGATTATCTGAATTAATATTACGATAAGTCATATTATGTTTTTTATCAAGTTGAAAAATAGCATCTAATAATGTGCTTTTACCTACACCATTAGCACCTAAAATAGCATAAATTTTACCTGATTTAAATTCTAGGTTTATATTATTTAAAATAGTCTTATTTCCTTTTTTTATATTTAGATTATTAATTTTAAGCATTTTTATTCCTTAATATAATAAAAAAGAAAAAAGGAACACCAATAAAAGAAGTTACTATTCCTATAGGAAATAAACTACCAGGAATTATCAATTTTGAAACACTAGAAGCTAAACTTAAAAACAAAGCTCCTATTATCATTGAAGCTGGTAAGAAAAATCTTTGGTCTTCTCCTATAATAAGCCTTGCAATATGTGGTGCAACAAGACCTATAAAACCTATAACGCCCACAAAAGAAATAGCAACAGAACTAACAAAAGAAACACATAATAAAACTTTAATTCTTAAATATACTAAATTAACCCCTAAAACTTTAGCATTTTTCTCCCCAAGTCTAAATACACTTAAAGCCCAATTGTCTTTTAATAAAATTAAATAGCAAAATAAAGTAACCAAAAATACTATTAAAATATTCATATAATTAGCTTTTTGCAAACTTCCAAATAACCAAAATAATATTTGTTGAGATACTTCAGGACTTGATAAAAATTGCACTAAAGATAAAAAAGACTGAAATAAAAACAATAAAGCAATACCAACTAAAACTAAACTTTGAGTGTTGTATTTGTTATTTTTAGCAAACATAAATAATATTGCAGAGCTTAACAAACTAGCACAAAATGCTCCTAATGGAATGCTAATAAAAGAACTTATAAAACTTATATTAAATGCAATCACTAATGAAGCTCCAAATCCAGCTGCAGCACTAAGACCTAAAGTATACGGACTAGCTAAAGAATTATTTAAAATAGTTTGCATTAAAGCTCCGCCAAGTCCTAATGAAGCTCCAACAACAAGTGCCATTAATGCCATAGGTAATCTTAAATTATAAACAATATTAACGAAATTCTTTTGTATATCTATATCAAGTGCTTTAGACAATAAAGCTTTACATACAATAATTAAATCAAGTTGAGCTGGTCCTGTAGAAATATCTAGTATAAAAAATACTAATGCTAATAAAAAAGAGATTAGTAAAAATCCCAATCTCTTATAAACAATTGCTTTATATGAAAGAATTTCTCTATTAAAATTTCTCATCATCAAGCTTTAACATAAAAGTTCCATCAGGAATAATTGGCAAATATTTCTTATGATAATTAATATAATCATCACTTGGATTAATATCGCTAAACAATTCAGGGTAAGCAGCTTTTGCTACAAATTCTAACATAAAAATATCCCCTAAAGTCCTTAGCATACTATGATAACCACCATAAATTCTATGATTTTTTACTGCGTTTAAATCTTGCCAAGTAGTTCTATTAGAAAATCCTCTTAATCTATTATTTGCTTCATCAAAACTTATATTATTACCCATTACCATTGAAGTTTTATTTTTCTTAAGCTCGCTTTCACGACCTGCTATAATAATTACTTCAGGGTCTTGAACTATGATTTCTTCAGGATTAATAGCTCCCCAAGTCTTAATAAATCCATCAGCAATACTCTTAGCATTTGCTTTATCAATCAAACTTCCCCACATATAATGTGAATATGTAACTCCATTATCACTAGGGCCATTAATTCCGTATTCTATATAAACTTTTACTTTATTTTTAATATCTTTAGTTCTTGCCTGAATTAATTCTAAACGACTTTTATAATTATTCATAATTTCTTCAGCTCTTTTTTCTTGGTTGGTTAAAATTCCAAAAATTTTCGTGCTTATCTCGTGGTTTTGTAATTTTCCTTCGTGATAATCTACTACTATTATTGGGATATTTGCTAGTTTAATTGGATTTAAAGTATCTTTTAATGTATCATATTGCCATTTAGCTAAAACTAATACATCAGGTTCTAATTCTAATATTTTTTCAATTGACAATGTGCCTGATTCTGCTTCACCAAAATCAGCAATTTTGTCTAAATTAGGCATTACATCTAAATACATTTGCCAAGAAATTGGACTCCACTCACTCCAAACTGCTTTTGAAAAACCAACAACTTTATCAAATGATTTTTCTCCACCAACTGCTAAAAAATCTGTATAGTAAAAACCTAAAGCTATTCTATTTACTGGAGTATTTAAAGTAATTTCGTTTCCTGTTACATCTTTGAAAGTAATTTCCTTAGCAAACAAGCTAAATGATAATAAAAATAGTAGAATAAATCTCAACACTTCTCCTTAAATTTTAAAGAAATAAAAAAAAGGAATTTGCCAAAAGCAAATTCCTAATCATCAAAATGCTGGGATTATAGCACCTTTAAATTGCTCTTCAAGTATTTTCTTAATTTTTTCTGTTTTTATAACTTTTATTAAAGCTTTTACCCCTTCATTATTTTCATTGCCTTTTTTAACAGCAATAACATTTACATAAGGGCTATTTAAATCTTCTAATATTATAGAATCCTTTGTAGGATTTAACTTCGCTGCTAATGCGTAATTTGTATTAATTACAGCCAAATCACACTCATCTAAAACTCTTGGAACTTGTGCAGCTTCTAACTCTTTTATATCAAGATTTAAAGGATTTTCCGTAATATCAATAACGCTTCTAAATTTTACTTCCTTATTTGTCTTAATAAGTCCAGCTGCTTCAAGTATGTCTAAAGCCCTACTTTCATTTGTTGGGTCATTTGGGATATATACTAAAGCATTATTTTTTAATTCTTTAATATCTTTTACCTTTTTTGAATATGCTGCCATTGGAGGTAAAAACACATTAGCAACCGCTACTAAATCAGTGCCTTTACTCTCGTTAAAGTCTTCTAAAAAAGGCTTATGTTGATACATATTAGCGTCTAATTCCCCATCATTTAATGCAAGATTTGGTAGAATATAATCATTAAATTCTACAACTTTTAACTCATATCCAAGCTCTTTTAAATCATCTTTTACATTTTCTAAAATAGTAGCATTTGGATATGGAGTAATCCCTACTCTTAAAATCTCCGCACTAGCGTATAAACAAAATGCTAAACTTAAAGCTAATTTTTTCATATTTTCTCCTTAAAAACTTGGGATTATTTCGCCCTTATATTTTTCTTCTATAAATTTTTTAATTCTTGCATCATTTATAGAATCAACTAAAACCTTTGTCTTATCACTATTAATATTATCAGTCTTAACTACTAAAACATTAGTATATGGACTATCTTTACCCTCAATAATTACCGCATCTTTTGTAGGATTTAACTTCGCTGCTAATGCGTAATTTGAATTAATCACAGCTAAATCGCACTCATCTAAAACTCTTGGTAATTGTGCAGCTTCTAACTCTTTTATATCAAGATTTTTAGGGTTTTTTACGATATCTAGTGGAGTTTTTAGCTCTACATTTTTATCAAGTTCAATAAGCCCTGCAGCTTCAAGTATATCTAAAGCTCTACTTTCATTTGTTGGATCATTTGGAATATAAATTAAAGCCTTATCTCCTAAATCTTTAATATCTTTAATCTTTTTAGAATATGCTCCCATTGGCTCAAGATGAACTGGTGCAACTGGAGTTAATTTTGTTCCTTTTTGCTTATTAAACTCATCTAAATATGGTTTATGTTGGAAAAAGTTTGCATCTATTTCGCCATCATCAACCGCTAGATTTGGCAATACATAGTCATTAAACTCAACGATTTTTAACTCGTGCCCTTTTTCTTTAACAATTTTTGCAACTTCTTCTAAAATTTCAGCATGTGGAACAGGCGTTGCACCTACACTAATAACATCAGCAAATAAATTTGCACTTAAAGCCAAACAAGCAGCTAAACTAAACAATCTTTTCATAATATCTCCTTAAATAAAATTTCCTGAATAAATAAATAAAATAACTAAAGCTAAAATTGAAATATAAAGATATTTATCCTTACCTTTTCTTAAAGCTTTTTCAACTAAATCCCCCCAAATCTGAACGATTTGAACCAATACAATCAAAACGATAACCGTTTCTACCATAATATCTGTTTTAAATCTTTGATAACCATAGCGATTAGCAACATCGCCAAGTCCCCCACCTCCTACAATTCCTGCCATTGCGCTATATCCAATGACTACTATTAAAGTAAGTGTTGCTGCATTAATTAACGCTGGTAACGCTTCATACAATACGACCTTAAAAATAATTTGTATTCTACTAGCACCATAACTCTTAGCTGCTTCAATTATTCCGTAATCTACTTCATTTAAAGCACTTTGCACTAATTTTGCAATAAATGGAGCAATTCCAATTGTAAGTGGCACAATAGCCGCTGTTGTTCCTATGCTTTTTCCTATTAAAAACTTTGTAAAAGGAATTAAAGCGATAATTAATACTAAAAATGGAAAAGAACGGAATATATTTACAACAAAATCAAGCACTCTATAAAAGCCTAAATTCTCATACAAACCACCCTTTTTACTAACAAAAAGAAATATCCCTAAAACAAGTCCTAGTGCAAAACCAATAATAGTAGCACTAATACTCATGTATAAAGTCTCTTTTAATGCAGGATATAAAATCTTGTCAAAATGACTTAAAAAATTATCAAAATAATTCATACTTCCTCCCATAAAACGCCACTTTTATTAATATATTCACACACTCTTTGTTTATCACTTGGATTAATATTTATAATAAGTGAGCCAAGTGCAATATCATTTAGCTTTTCAATTTTTCCCCAAACTATTGAAAAATCAATATTAAGCTCTCTTGCCATTTTAGAAATTACTCCATCAAGTGCTACTTCTTTAGGGAAAATTAATCTTATATTAAGCCCACTTTCTGGCACACAATCACTCTCATCTAAGAATTCTCTCATCTTCTTACTTGGTTTTAAAAATATTTCGCTAATTTCTCCATTGCCAATGATTTCTCCACCACTTAATAAACAAGCTTTATCAGCTACTCTTTTAACAGCGTCCATTTCATGAGTTACTAATACAACGCTAATGCCTAAATCTTTGTTTATTTGTTTTAATAAATCTAAGATTTGATTAGTAGTAGCAGGATCAAGCGCACTAGTTGCTTCATCACTTAATAAAATCTTAGGATTTAGTGCAAGTGCTCTTGCTATTGCAATTCTTTGCTTTTGACCACCACTAAGATTTGCAGGATATGAATTAGCCTTATCGCTTAATCCAACCAAATCAAGCAATTCTTTAACCCTTTTATCTACATTATCTTTTTTGTGTAAAAGTAAAGGCATTGCAATATTTTCATAAGCACTCTTTCTACCCATTAAAGCAAAATGTTGAAAAATCATTCCAACTTCGGTTCTTAATTTTCTTAACTCTTCTTCTTTAAGGTCTTTAATTTCTTGATTAAATACTTTTAATGAACCTGCTTGATAGCTTTCAAGTGCATTTATACATCTTAAAAGTGTGCTTTTACCAGCTCCACTTTGTCCGACAATCGCATAAATCTCGCCCTTTTTAATATCAAGACTTACATCGTTTATTACGCAAGTATTTCCGTAATACTTTTTAAGATTTTTAATTTCAATCATAACTTTCCTTAAAATTTAATTTAAAGAAAAATAAAAATTTTTGAGAGTTTTGTAAGTTGCAAAAATATTTTATCTTTCTTTTTTAGCTTGCTTGCTTTAATATAATTAATTTGCGTCTAGCTAAAAAAGAAAGTCTTTAAAAGCCAGACGCTAGCGCATCTGCATCATCATTTAAAATCCTTTGTTTAAAAATATTTGTTGATTAAAGCAAAAAATATTTTTGATGTCAAGATATTTTTAAAATAATTTTATATTATTTGTTACATTTCGTAACATTTAAAGCTTAAAAGCTATAAAAGAGCAAAAATTTGCCCACCTAAAAAAGCAATCAATTTGCTTAAAATTAGCATTGCTTAAAATTTTTATATTTTCATCATAAGTAAAAGGTATTAAAACATTTTCTAAAGCAGCTCTTTTTTGAGCTATTTCATATCTTGAATATCCTTGTAATTCCTTATAATTTTCGTAAATATCAATTATATTTTTTTGTAAAATTTTATTTTCATAAAGCACTTTTTCGCATAAAATAAAAATCCCATTCTTATTTAATAACTTATATATTTTTTGTAATAAATCTTCTCTTAAAAGTGGTCTAATAAAATGCAAGGTATAAGAACAAATTATCGCATCAAAACTATCATTAAGACTTAAAATATCTTCTATATTTTTATTAATCAAATTAATTTTAACACCTAAATCACTAGCCTTAATTCTAGCCCTATTTAGCATTTGCTCTGAATTATCAAGCCCAAAAAGCTCTAAATCATCTCTTTTTGAAAGTGCTAAAAGTGTATTTGCAGTTGAGCAACCTAAATCTAAAACCTTTGCATTTTTTGGCAAAATCTGACTTAGAATTTTAAAAATTAATTCTTGATTTTGCAAATAATACGGCACACTACGAGTAACCATATCATCAAACACACGCACCACTTTTTCATCAAATTCAAATTGTTTTATTAATTCTTCGTTAAAAACTTCATCTTTCATCTTTAGCCTTTAAACTTAGAGCTTTTATGTCTAAGTTAATTTGTTGTTTTAAACTATCAAAATTATCAAATTTTTTATTCTCTCTAAAAAATTCTAAAAACTCTATTTTAATTTTGTAGAATTTAAAATAGGAATTTGAACTATTTAAAATATGCACTTCTAAAGCCGTATTTAAATCAGTTGAGCGTTTGCCTAAAAAAGTAGCTGCAAAATAACACTCATTATCTAAATAAACCTTAGTAAAATAAACCCCTTCTTTTGGTAAAAAATAATTATCATAATCTACATTAATAGTAGGGACAAAAAATTTAGCTCCTAAACCTTGACCTTTGATTTGTCTTCCTTGAATGAAATAATTTCTACCTAAAAATTTATTCACACTTTCTAAATCAGCATTCAATAAACATTCTTTAATCAAACTTGAATGAACACTTATATTATCTATTTTAAATTCATCTACGATAATACATCGTAACCCCGAAAATTCTTGCAATTCTTTTGCGTGAGCTTGTCTATTTTTACCAAAATGAAAATCATATCCTGCTACAAAATATTTAAGTTGTGTAAAATTATACATAATATTTTGTGTAAAATTATACGCATTTTCATCTTTTATCTCATCAAGATTTACAAAAAATATTTTGCAATTTAGCAATTCTTGCTTATAAATTATCGGAACTAATTCTCTTGTTTTTTTATATATTATTAATAAAGCTCCATTATCATCAAGCCTTTTTATAAGTTCAAAATGTCCTAAATGTAAAGCATCAAAACACCCTATTGCTAAACTTGTAATATTTTCTAAATCACATTTATTTGCTTTTATTATTTCATTTTGAAAAAGCGTAAAAATATTCATAATTTCCATCTTTTCCGCTAAGTTTTGATTTTGATTTTGTAAGTAAAATCAAACCTAATCTTATTACTTCTTTTTCAAATTCTTCGCAAGATTT
This sequence comes from Campylobacter sp. RM12642, assembly GCF_020137635.1. Lineage (NCBI taxonomy): Bacteria > Pseudomonadati > Campylobacterota > Epsilonproteobacteria > Campylobacterales > Campylobacteraceae > Campylobacter > Campylobacter sp. RM12642. The sequence continues at coordinate 7,985 of NZ_JACGAT010000029.1, read as the reverse complement.
AAGCACGGCTTTTTCATCTTTTACCACACCATTTTTAGAACGCTTTACATTAATTCCTACTTCAAATTGTGGTTTAAATAAAATGATTAAATACTTGCTACTTAGTCTTATTAAATCATTTATAATTAATCTAGCTGATATAAAACTTAAATCACACACTACTATTTCAAACGGAGCTGATTTAAAATCTCTAATATCTGTATTTTCAAATACTTTTACCTTTGGATTTGCTCTTAAACTATTATGCAATTGTTTATCTCCAACATCTACACAAGTAACACTTAAAGCATTATTTTCAAGTAATATTTGGGTAAATCCACCCGTGCTAGAGCCAACATCTAAGCAATCAATCCCGCTAATTTTTAATTCAAATTCTTCTAAAAATCCTTTTAATTTATAAGCAGCCCTACTAACATAAACTTCATCTAATAATTTACATTCATAATCTTGCAGTATCTTATCACTTGCCTTTTTTACTTCATTGTTGATTAATACTTTTTCATTTTCTAATAATTCTTGAGCTTTATTTCGGCTTATATTTAATTTATTTGCTACGAATAAATCAGCTCTCATAAAAGTGCCTTAAACTCATCTTCATTAAGTATCTTAATGCCTAATTCTTTAGCTTTAGTAAGCTTACTTCCTGCATCATCTCCACACAATAAATAAGAAGTTTTTTTACTAACACTTGAGCTAGTTTTTCCGCCGTTTTCTTTGATTATATTTTCATAATATTCTCTTGGATTACTAAGTGTGCCAGTTATTACAAAAGTCGTATTTGCGAATTTATCACTAGATTTTATATTTGTATTTTTTAGCCTTAAAATCTCATAAAATCTAATAATTAGCTCTTTATTAATCACACAAAAATTAGCAATAGATTTAGCCATTTGCTCTCCAAATCCATCTAATTTTAAATAATCAATCTCATCTTTTAAATACCAATCAAATCCAAATTCACTAGCAACCTTACTAGCAGCTACTTCTCCAATGTGCTCACATCCTAAAGCATTTATAAAACTTGCTAATTCGCAATCTTTTGATTTTTCAATAGAAGTTAAAATATTAGTTATCTTTTTATCAGCAAAACCCTCAAGACCTTGAAAATCTTCGTATTTTAGCTCATAAATACACTCAAATGTGCTGATTTTTTCAAGTTTAAATAATAATTCAATAATTTTATCCCCTAAACCATCTATATTTAGGCATTTTTTACTCGCAAAATATATTAATTGATTTAGCATTTTTGCCTTGCAATTAAGATTTATACATTTAATTAAAGCTCCATCATCTAATAAAGCTTCATTGCAAGATGGACAATTTATTGGCTTTGGAATTTTAATTTGTGTGCCATCTCTTCTTTCTTTATAAACACGAGTTAATTTTGGTATAACATCTCCACTTCTAATTATGCTAACGCTATCATTAATCATCAAATCAAGCCTAGTTATCTCATCGTAATTATGTAAAGTTACTGATTTAACTATAGCTCCATCAATATTAGTAGGCTCAAGTGTTCCAACAGGGGTTATTACTCCCGTTCTTCCTACTTGATAACTCACATCAATTAATTTTGTAATTTGCTCTAAAGGTTCAAATTTGTAAGCAGCCATAAATTTTGGAAATTTACTTGTAAATTCAGTGCATTTGCTTAAATCATTTATCCTTAAAACAAAACCATCTAACATCATTTTTTTATTTAATCTATCATTTTGCAAATTCTCATATTCAATCTGCAATTTATTAGCCCCAACAACCTTGCAAAAATCATCTTTTAAAAAGCCTAAACTTCTAATAAATTCCATTGCTTCGCTATGCTTTGTAAAACTAAGTGAGTTTTGCCCTATTCCGTGCGGATAAAATTGTAAATTTCTCTTTGCAACTTCGCTTGGTTCTTTAAGTCTTAATGAACCACTTGCAGCATTTCTTGGATTTGAAAATAAGCTTTCATTATTTGCTAATTTTATTTCATTTAACTTCAAAAAATCATCTTTTAAAATAACAATTTCGCCCCTAATTTCAATCAATTCTTTATAAGCAATACTCTTAGGAATTGAAGTAATTTGCATAGCATTTAGAGTAATATCATCTCCTACACTACCATCTCCACGAGTAATTGCGTGAATTAATTTACCATTTTCATAAATTAAGTTTAAACTAGCTCCATCAAATTTTGGCTCAATGAAAAATTCTTCATCTTCTGCCTTTGCTCTTTTTATCCAAGCGTGTAATTCATCTTCATTAAAAACATCTTCCATAGAATACATTCTGCTAAGATGAGCTAATTTATTAAAGCCATCATTTACATCTTTTAGATTGATTGGCAATACTTTTTGCGTTGGAGAATCAGGGCTTATATCATTTGGATTTAAACTCTCATAATCTTTTATTTTTTTCATAAGTGCGTCGTATTCAGCATCACTTGCAAGTGGATTTTCTCCTAAATAATAAGCCTTTGCCCATTTATTTGCTAATTTAATATTTTCTAAATACTCTTTCATATACTTTCCATTTTTTTAAGATAATTTATCATTGCATTTTGCCCTATTACATCATGAACTCTAATATAATCAGCATTTGAATTAGCGTGAGTGATTAAACTTAAAGCTTCTTTATGCTCACCTAAAAATCTTTTATTTGAAGCTGCTAATAAAATAGGTTTATTTAAGGTCTTAAAATGATTTAGATATTTTACTAAAACTAAATTCTCATACTCACTTTTGCCAAAACCTATTCCAACATCAATTATTACTTTACTTTCTATTTCGCTTAATTTATTTAAAAAGAACTCATAAACGCTATCTAAAATAAAGAATTTAGAATTGGAATTTGAATTGTTTAAGCCAGTATTATTTATATAATTATCAAAATAATTATTTTGTGAGTGCATTAAAATATAAGTAGCGTCGTATTTTAAAGCTAGTTTTGATAGCTTAGTATTAGCACTAATATCATTTATATATTTAAAGCCAATATCAAGAGCATTTGTTAAGCAAATCTCATCAAAACTATCCAAGCTAAAATCTATCTTATCGCATAATTTATGTTCTTTTATTAAATTAAAAATAGGCTTTAATCTATCAAGCTCTAATTTCGCTCCTAAATAAGTAGAATTAGGTCTTGAGCTCATAGCACCGATATCAATAATACTTGCACCATTTTCAATAAACTCATAAGCCTTAGCTAAAAATTCCTTTTCACTAATCCTAGAACTTTCATAAAAACTATCATCATTAATATTCATAATACCCATAATTTTTGGATATTTTTTGCTTATTTTTAATTCGTTTAAAAATTTACTAAGTCTTATACAAGAAAACTGCTGCAATTTAAGCTTACTAGCTAAATCCTTTGCATTAATGCTATCAACTAGCAAAATGCTATCGTATTTATACTCTCCACCTAAAATTGTATTTTTGTGATTTAAAACAATTGCACCTACGCTAATTGCGTCTTGTTTTAAAATATTTGCAGCGGTTGTGCTTATATTTTTTATATAAATTATTTGATGATTACTTCTTTTTAAAAATCTATCTAGTGCAAACTCACTTGAATTAATATCTTTAGCCGAGTTTTCATCTAGTAAATAAAAACTAGCTTCTCTCACGCATTATTCCTAATAATAACCTTGAAATTATAATTTTAGAATTTGAATTAAGCTTTGATAATTCATAGCATTTATAAAATTCTTCTAATAAATCACTACTAATATTTATGCCTTGTTTGTAGCATTCTTTAGCTAATGCACTTATAAATTCACTCAAATTCGCTTTATCAACATCGTAATTTACAATATCTAAATACGACATATTTTTAAGATTTAATTTAATCTCATAATTATTTTTATAATTTTCTAATTTTCTTGAAATTAATCTTGATTTAATAGTTGCTAATAAAAGATTTTTTGAACTAACTAAAATCTTAAAATACACATTAGCAGGTGGCTCTTCTAGTAGTTTTAGCATATAATTTTGAGCTTGTATGCTATATTCTTTATATGATAATACGAAATATTTATCATATTCTTCAATCAAATAAGCATTTTGCATAATCGCTTTTGCATCATCTAATAAAAACTCATCACCACTAAAAACCTTGCAGATTTTAGTTTTTTGCCTTAAATCATTTATAAAATCATCAGGGCTTTGAGTGATTATTATCTCACTTCTCAAATCTTAACCTTTGCAAAAATAATAGCGTCTAAACAAGCGTTAATTAATTGAGCAATAGTTATTAGTTTAATATCTAAATGTTCATCACTTGACTTAAGACAAAAAGAATTATCATATTCTTCATCTAATATAAACATTAAGCTATCTTTTTTATTTTTAGCAAGTTTTGCCATTTTTGAACTATCCTTACCAAAATAAATATAAATATAACCATTAGGATATGCTAGACTTAAAACATCATCAAGCAAATCTTCATTCTTATCATAATTATCAAGTTTAAAACCTTTTAAGCTAAAAAATGGTAGCAATGGTCTAGCACTTTTTGCATTTACAAGACTTAAAAAATACTCTTCAAACCAAGCTCTTTCATCATCGCAAATTACTATAAAATTTTTCCCATCTAGTAAATAGCTAAGCCTAGAAGATAGCAAAGGGCTTATCTTAAACCTTTCGCTATCTAGCCAACTATAAAGCATACCTTTTTTTTGGATAAAGTCTTTTACAAAACTTAAAAAATCCTGCATTAATCTTCCAGCTTATAAACTTTATGTAGTGTTCTAACTGCTAATTCAGCATATTTTGAGCTAACAATCATAGAAATTTTAATCTCACTTGTTGAAATCATTTGTATATTAATGCCTTCATTTGCCAATGCTTCAAATGCAGCACTAGCAACACCTGAATGAGTTTTCATACCAACTCCAACTACTGAAACCTTAACTATATCGCTATCGCTTTCTATTACTACATCACTACCTAAAAGCTCTCTCATAGCTTCACTTGCATTTTTTAATTCATTTTGTGGCACGGTAAAACCTAAATTAGTAGTTCCATCATGACCTACATTTTGAATAATCATATCAACATTAATGTCTTTTTTTGCTAAAGTTGTAAAAATACTAGCAGCAATTCCTGGCTTATCTTCAATTCTTCTTAAAACTATTCTTGCTTGATTTTTATCTAATGCTATTCCACTAACTAATGCTTGTTCCATTTTTTCCTCGCTTGTTATAATTGTTCCACTATTTTCATTAAAGCTACTTCTAGTAACTAATTTTACATTTAATTTTTTTGCTAATTCAACGCTTCTATTTTGTAAAACTTTAGCACCTAAACTAGCAAGTTCTAACATTTCTTCATAAGAAATTTTATCAAGTTTTTTAGCCTTTGGCTCAATTCTTGGATCAGTAGTATAAACCCCATCAACATCTGTGTAAATCTCACACAAATCAGCATTTAAAGCCCCTGCAAAAGCAACAGCACTCAAATCACTTCCCCCACGACCAAGTGTAGTAGTATTTCCATTTGCTGCATACCCTTGAAAACCAGCTATTACAACTATTTTTCCACTTGAAAGTTCTTTTTTAATTCTAGTTGCATCAATATCAATGATTTTTGCGTTTGTATAATCATCTGTAGTTAAAAGCCCAGCTTCTTTACCACTTAAAGAAATCGCATCATATCCTTTTGACATAAGTGCAATAGCAAGTAAAGCAGCAGTTTCTCTCTCACCACAAGAAAGCAACATATCTAATTCTTTTTTATTTGGACTTTCTGAATAAAAATTAGCATTATCAATTAATTGATTTGTTCTACCACTCATTGCAGAAACTACCACAACTATATCTTTATAAGTCTTTTTAGACTTAATAACCCTATTTGCAACATTTTCTATGCGTTCAAGGTTGCCAACGCTTGTGCCTCCGTATTTTTGAACAACTAACATCCTATAAATCCTTCTTTTTGAAAATACTTTAAAACTTTGGTATAAAGTGGTCTTTTAAAATGATTAATATAAGGGTTTATATCCTTATAATCCACAAAAAGATGCTCTTTAAACTCAGGTTCATTGGTATTTAAATTAATCAAGTTATTATCTCTTACTTTAACTAAAAAATACCTTTGAGTTTGCCCATCAAAATTATATTTTTTCTTAACAGCTTCATTAGGAAATTCATAGCTTAACCATTCAGGATATTCAGCAATGATTTCAAATTCTTTTGTGCCTAATTCTTCTTCAAGCTCTCTTATCAATGCTTCTTTTGGACTTTCTCCATCATCAATCCCACCTTGCGGGAATTGCCAAACATCAATATCAAGTCTTAAAGCCACTAAAATTTTACAATTTAATGGGTATTCTTGAGACAAAACAATAGCTGCTACATTTTTTCTAAATCTTTTTTTCATCAAATAACCTAAAATTAATTTCACACGATACTATCAAGAAAAATTTAATTAAAAGCAACATTTTTACTAAAGAAATAATTATTTTTTGCCGATATGAAGCTTATGATTTTCAAGGAGAAAAAATGCAAATAAGTGCTAGAAATATAACTTTATCTTATCAAGCAGCAGCTTCTTTTAGTAGTAAAGATGAAGCACAAAAAAACATTAAAGATAGCTTAAAAAACTACGGCGTAAATCTTAGCAACGAAGAATTAGACAAACTCACAGCAAAAGGCGAAAATGATAGTTTTTTTGCAATGAGTTTTGAGATTAGTATCACAGAAATTAGCATTCAAGGTAATTTAAACAAAATTGCAAATAATAGGGGTAATATCAAAGAATTTTTAAATAATTTTAAAGATTTAGTTAATGATAATTTAGATAGCAATAGTACTAAAAATTTATTATTAGATAATGCAGAATTTGGTTCAAAAAATACTGCAAAAAGAATGGCAGAGCAAATCATAAAAAATGCAAATAATGATGCTAATAAACTAAGATTAGGTAAAGATGGATTATTAAGTGGCTTTAATGAAGCATTAAAAAGATTTAATTTCGGTGATGATTATATGAGTTTAGCTAATAAAACTCTTGATAATGCTATCAAAATGATAGATGAGCAAATTGCTAAACTAGGCGAAAATTTATTAAATTTCAAAGCATAAAATGAGAATTTATATTCATATTCCATTTTGTGCTAGCAAATGCTCTTATTGTTCTTTTGCTAGTTTTACAAATCAGCAAAAAATAAACGAATATTTTAAAGCCTTAGAATTAGATTTAGCAAGGTTTTTACCATTTTCTAAAGATATAAAAAGCATATATTTTGGGGGTGGAACTCCAAGCTTCATATACGCAAAATACTATGAAAATATTTTTAAATTATTAAAGCCTTATATTAATAATGATACAGAAATCAGTGCTGAAGCAAATCCAAATTCTTTAAGCTTAAATTGGCTTAATACTATGCGTAATTATGGGCTAAATCGCATAAGCGTTGGGGTGCAAAGCTTTAATGATGAGAAATTAAAATTCTTAAATAGAGCTCATTCTAGCAAACAAGCTATAGAAAAAATCAAACTATTAAAAAATGAAAAAATATCTTTTAGTATAGATATAATTTATGGCACTTATTTAGATGATTTAAATATGCTAAATGATGAATTAAAAGCCATAAAAAGCCTAGAATTAAATCATCTTAGTGCTTATACTTTAATTTTAGAAGATAATACCCCTTTTCAAAATAAAACCGAATATATTCAAAAAGATGATGAGTTAAATTGCTATTTTTATGAAAATTTGCAAAAAATCGGGCTAAAAGCTTATGAAATAAGCAATTTTGCAAGTTCTAGCGAATATGAATGCTCTCATAATAAAGCTTATTGGAGTAAAGAAAATTACTTAGGCATTGGACTTTCAAGCGTTGGCACTAGCGATAATATTCGCTATACAGCAAGTTCAAACCTAAATGAATATATAGCAAATCCATATTTTAGGATTAAAGAAAGCTTAAGCCCAAATGATATTAGACTAGAAAGCATTTTTCTAGGACTTAGATCAAATGTAGGAGTAAATATTAATCTTATT
>NZ_JACGAT010000028.1:0-19448 GCF_020137635.1 Campylobacter sp. RM12642 | reverse complement strand
GGATAGTAATAGCCAAGATAACAATGTATTTAACTTTAAAGTATTACAAGGTGATGAAGGTGGATATTTCAACAACTTAACTGAAATTCCAAATGGTGGTAGAACATTTGATACTACTCCAACATTTGTTGGTAAATCAGTTGCTAATGATACAATAGTATTAGGATTTGTAAAAGCTAATAATGCAACAGGACAAGATGAATTAATTATGAAAGAATTCCAAGCTGCACCAGATGGAACATTCAAATATACTCCTGATTTAACAAACAGAGTAGATGGTAGTGGTTGGGAAGTTGGAACATATAAAGTATATTTATCAAGCTTAAAAACAGGTCTTGTTAAAGAATTTACATTCACAATTGACCTAAATACAGCTAAAGATGAAGTAGCTAATGATAACAATGCTAATGTAGATGTGGTTGTTCCAAGTGAAGTTGTTGTAAGTAATAATCATATTACAATCAATGAAGGTATTTACTATCAAGCAAATAGCAATAGTGCTATTGAAAAAATTAATGGTTATGTAACTGATAGCGTAAGCCCAGTTATTACAGGAACTGCAAAACCAGGTTCAGAATTAATAGTAAATCTAGTTAATGATGCTACAGGTAAGGTTGAAAGCTGGACAAATATTACAATTTGGGATAGCGGTAAATTTGAAATCGGCTTAACAGGTGAAAAAGGCAACTCATATCATTATGAAGTATTTGATTGTGTAGCGTGCAAACCAGTTGGCGAACCAGCAATTAGTCATACTTTTGAAATTAACGCTGGTAACTTTATTAACCTTAACCCAAGTGCAATTTTAGGAGATGATGCTGGAATTAGTATTCCAACTATTAAAGAAGAAAAAGTTGAAGCTAAAGACGAAACTAAAGTAAATGTTGGAGATATTTTAGATACTCAAAAAGATATCTTTAATGAAACTATAGCTCAACCAGTACAAGTTCAAGAAGGTTATATTAATCTAAAACTAGGTTCAGTTGCATTTGATGCGGCTTCTAAAGACTTAACACATTTAGATGAATTTAATAATATAAACCACCACTCTTAATATATAACTTGAGCTAGTAACAACTAGCTCAAGCTTTTATCTTTTTATAATCTTCAAAATTATTAGAATTTTTAATTTAATTATTATTTTTTTAAGCATTCAAGCTAAATATTTTATATTTTTATTGGTTGTTATAAGTATATTTATAGTAGGTGTATGTTATACATAGCAAAATTTTTAAAATATTTGATTGTAAAAATCACTTAAAGCTTTGTATAATAGAGTTTTAAAGCTTGAAAATTAATATATAAAACCATGCCACTTATAACATATATATTTTTTATGAAACTTTACAAAATATATAATATAAATCCTATAAATGAGTATTTTTATGATTTTGAATATGCTTTAAGGTTTTAGCTAGTGTTAAAATAAAGTTAAAAAAAATATACTTTATAAAATTCCTTGCAATTCTAATACAACGCAGTTTTAAGTTAATTTCTAAAATAAATCAAATTCTAAAAATATCTTTAATTATAACTTAAAATATAGTTAAATTCTATGATTTTTAATGAGTATTAATATTAAAATGAATAATTTTATAAAGAAATTAATAAGATACAAAATGATTTAAAATATACGCATTTGTAAATAATACTAGCAACAAAATCAGTATTCACTTACAAAATTAAGCATAATAATATTTTTGCTTATGTGTTATTAATGAGATTTCGTATATTTTAAATTAGATTATTATGATTTATAATTTTTATAAGAAATAAGAACATTTGATAAAATTAATCTAAAAGCAGTCTTTAAAGACTGCTAACATTATTTATAGTTTTTGATTGATTCTTCAAGTATTTTTGTAGCTTCAGCTATGCCTTTAAAATCTTGAACTTTTACCCATTTACCTTTTTCTAATGCTTTGTATGTTTCAAAAAAGTTTTTGATTTTTGCAAGTTTGTGTGGTGCTAGGTCTTCTAAAGATTTGATATTATCATAGCTTGGATCAATTTTGCTAACAGGAACTGCAAGTAATTTTTCATCCATACCGCTTTCATCTTCCATAATTAAAACACCAATTAAACGGCAAGGAATAACAGCACCTGCTTGAACTGGGTATTCATTTAATACAAGCACATCAACAGGATCACCATCAGCTGCAAGTGTATTTGGCACGAAACCATAATTTGCTGGGTAAAACATAGCCGAATACATAACTCTATCAACCATGATTGCCCCACTATCTTTATCTAGCTCATATTTAATATTTGAGCCATAAGGAATTTCTATAACTGCATTTAATTTCTCTGCATTTCCACTTTTAATTTTTGTAATATCCATTTTTTTTCTCCTTGATTAGATTTTTTTCTTAATTTCTTCACTCATATTTGCAACAATTTCTTCAATTGTGCGTTCGCCGTTGATTTGTATATGTAGATTTTTTGCTTTATAAAAATCTAAAATATCAGCTAAAGGCTCGGTATATACTTTCATACGATTATTAAATACTTCTTCATTATCATCAGCACCCCTAGCACGACCTAAAACTCTATCTTTTGCTACTTGTTCGCTTACAAATACTTCAATAACAGCACTAAGATTTACTTCGTTTGATTTAGCTAATTCGCTATCAAGTGCGTGCATTTGTTCAACGCTTCTTGGGTAACCATCTATTAATATAACATCACTTGGAGCTTTTTTAAGTGCGCTCATAATTGTATTTACAACTATTTGTAAAGGCACTAGATTTCCTTTTGAGATAAGCTCGTTTATTTGTTTTCCTAATTCGCTTCCACTTGCAACTTCAGCTCTTAATAAATCGCCTGTTGAATAGTGTGTGTAGTTTTCGTTTTTAGCAATTATGCTAGCATCAGTAGTTTTACCGCTACCAGGTGCTCCTATAATTAAAAATAATTTTTTCATAGTGTTTCCTTTCATAAAATTAAATATCTAAAATTACTTTAGTTGCTACTGCAATTTGGTATAAAATCTGAGTTATTACACCGGTTACTTGAAGGTTGTAAGTTTCAATTTTAGGTAATACTAATACTGAATCTCCTTCATAAACTTTAGCATTTTTATCACTGCTAAAAGTTCCTAAGCTTATTTTATCTGCTTTTCCATTAGCGTGTATTAATAAAATTCTTTTTTTATCAGCTCTAGTATTTAAATCCCCAGCCATTTTAATATAATCTTTTATTTTTAATTTATCTTGATGAATAAATGCACCAGGAAGAGCAACTTCTCCTTGAATTACAACTAAATTATTTTTGCTAGGTATATTAATAATATCATCATTTTCAAGAACAATTGAAGAATATAATTTTTCATCATCAATTACGATTTGCCCTTTAGGCTCAATTGCTCTAGCTCTTTCAATAAACTTTAAAATATTAGTTCCCCAATTATCTCTAATTTTTGCTTCTTCTGAAGTAGCTGAAGTTGTGGTTAGCGCTAAGGTTTCTAACTCTTTTAGTTGGGCTTCAATTAATTTTTTTTGAAGAGCTGCTACGCTTTTTCTATACACTTGCACTGCTTGTTTATTAGATAAATCATTCATATTTAATAAACTAAGAGCTTCTTGTAATGTAGTTCCTTTATCTAAAACTAATGAATGTAAGCTATTGTGTTCGCCTTCAATTTTTATGTTTATTTTATCTGCTGTGTAATCTGGTCTAAATTCCACTTCATCGGCATTATTAATATATACATTTTCAAATTCACTTTTTTTATAAGCATTTATACGGAGTTTGTTATTTTCATCATAACTTTTTATGATTGCATTTGTTGCAGTTGGTTTTGCATTAGATAAAATAGCTAAATCATTTAATGTTTTTAAATTCTCTCCTAATTCAAATCTATAAGGCTTTAATACATCACCACTAGCACTTGCATAGCCATTGATTTGTTTTACTAAAATTACATCACCATTTTTAAACATAGAATAATCTAATTTGCCATTTAATAAAAAATCATACAAGTCTATTTGTTTGATTAGTTGATTATTTCTTAGAATTTGAATATTTCTAAAGCTTCCATATTCAAGATTTATTCCACCTGCTTTATCAATGTATTGAATTAAAGAATCCGAGCTAAGCCCTTCATAAAGCCCTGGTTTATTTACATTTCCCGTAACAAATACTGAAATATTTTGGTAAGTATCCATATCTGCGTATGAATATACATTTGATTTATAAGTATTTCTTACTTTATTTTGAATAATATTTACTAAATCTTTATTGCTAACTCCTAACAAATGAATAACTCCAACTTGTGGAATAAATATATTTCCTTGAGAATCAACGCTTGATTTTTGTTGTAATTCTACTGCACCCCAAAGCTTAATATTTATTATATCTCCTATTGCGATTTTATAATCTGGATTATAAATATGTTTGCTAAATTGCTTAAAATTACCTGAGAATAGGTGTGCTCCAAATGTTTTATTATTCACTTGTTGTGATATTTCTTCTTGAGTATTATTTACTGCTATATTTGCTACATCAACTGCAAATGCTAATATTGAAAATACTAATATATAAAATATTTTTTTCATTAATATCTATGCTCCTCTATTATTGAATATGTAAATTTAATAATTCCAAAAACTAATGTTAATATAAAAAATACTGAGAATACATCATAAATTACATTTGGATATATTGCAATTTCTGATAAAACCGGCGAAGAAATTATAATAACTTGTTTTAACTTTTTATTAGCTTCTAGTCTTGATTTTTCATAAGATGCTAGAGCTAATTTATAAGCATCTTCAGCGAATTTTAATTTAAAACTAAGATTGCTAAAATCAATTGCTAAATAATTTAATTTGTCATTTTTATCTTTTGAAGTTAATTTATTAGCTTCTTTTTTTAATTGAGATTTTAGTGCGTCTAATTCTGATTTTAATGCTTTTACTTGCGGAGTATTTGAGTTTAAGTAACTATTTAACGTGGCAAGTTCTACTTCTTTTGCTATTATTTTTTCTTCTATTTGTGTTTTTATAGCTGATTGGGTTTTTGCTTGACTTACAGGGTCTAGCATGGAATTTGTATTTTGAAATTTATTTATTTCATCTTGGGCTTTACTTAGTTCTAAACTAGCTTTTTCTAATTCTTCTTTTGCAAAACTCATTTGTTCTCTTGCGATTTTATGTGATATTTCGTTTATGAAATTTTCACTTTCCTTAAGTATCGTATCGGCTATTTTTTTAGAATCTTCTGGAGAAAATGCGTTAATTTTAATACTTAAAAGTCCGGTAATATCATCATAAACTACCTTTATTCTACTTTGATAATATTTTAAAAAATCTTCTTTTACATCAAGATTTTTCAAAAATAATTCATAATCAATTTTTCCTTCATACATAGCTTTGATATTTATATCTTTTTGCAAAATTGCTAGCATATCGTATGAGTTTATATATTCTTTAAGATACATTAAATCTTCTTTAGATGAACTTGTAAGTCCTATTATTGGTATTAGGCTAGATGTATCAGTAGTAGTGCTTGTAGATTTTACTCCAATTATTGCTGTGCTTTCATATCTTGAACTTGCTATAAAAGCAAAATAAATCAGTGAAATTAAGCTTAAAACTATAATAATTTTAAAGCTTGTTATAAATTTTATAATCTTTTTTTTCATTAGCAACTTTCTTTATATTTATTAATTCCTTCATCTACATCATCGTAGATTGTGGCTATTCCATTGTCTAAAAAAACTATTTTATCACACCAAGTTTTTATTTCGTTAATATCGTGTGAAACCATAATTACCTTTGATTTTGATAATTTTTCTTCATATACTTTTCTGCTTTTCTGCTTGAATGATTTATCGCCAACTGCTCCTGCTTCATCTATTAGATAATAATCAAAATCAAAAGCCATACTAAGACCAAATGAAATTCTACTTCTCATACCTGATGAATAGCTTCTAATAGGTTCATCAAAATAATCTCCAAGTTCAGCAAATTCTTTTACATATTCTATTTTTTCTTTTAAAGCTTCTCCACTATATCCGTAGATTCTAGCTATGAATTTGATATTATCTCTAGCACTTAAGCTTCCTTGAAATCCACCTGCAAATCCAACAGGCCAAGAAATACTCTTATCAATTATTACCTTACCACGATTAGGAATATCAAGTCCGCCTAAAATTCTTAGCATTGTAGATTTTCCTGCACCATTTTTTCCCATTAGACCGATTGAGCAATTATCAGGAAAAGTAAAATTTAAATCCTTAAAAATATAATGCTTTTTTTTGTTGTTTAATACAAAGTATTTTGTGATATTTTCAAGTCTAATCATGCAGTGCCAAGCTCCACTCTTTTTTTATAATATAAGCCAAGACTAAAAAATAATAAAATTAAAGTGCAAATTAAAGGGTATTCAATATTAATTTGAGTTACTATAGGATAAGTTTCAAAATAATTTTCTTTAAAAAGTTCAATTATATGCAAGATTGGGTTATAAGCTAGAATGGTAATTATTTGATTAGGTAAAACCCATAAAGGGAATATTATTGCTGAGCTAAAATACATAATTGTCAAAAGGTAGTTAACAATATTTTTTATAATATCTTTTCCGTTAAATATTACAGCAAATAGTAATCCTAACGAAAATGCTATTATTACCATCCATAGAAAAATTAGTAACGAGTAAATTAAATTATATGGAAGAACATTGTAATTAATTAAATACCCATTTATGCAAACTAGTATATTAAAAGCTATAAAATATATAATACCTTCAAGAAAAGCTCTAGCTAAAAATACATGAATAGGGCGAACTGGTTTATAAGTAAATAAACTTTTATTAGCTTCAATTCCATTCATTATAAAATTAACAATATTTCTAAACATAAAAAATGGAATCATTCCAGATATCAAAAATAAGCTAAAAGGAACTTGTGGTAAAATAGTATTTCTAATTAATGTAAAAATTATTAACATAAATATAATATGCATCATAGGTTCAAGTATAACCCATACATAACCTAAAGTTGGGTTTTTGCCAAATCTAGTTTTAAGCTCTCTTAAAATAAGCGCGTTTATTATATGCCACATTTAATTTCCTATTTCAAATTCTTTGAAATTTAAGTAAAAATTTGCATTATATTGATTGTTTTTTAATAAATATCCTTGGAATTTCAAGTATAAATTATAATTGCTTACAAAATTATGAGCATTTTGCCAAAAGCTATCAAGGTCATTTTTATAGACTAAACCATCTATATTATAAATTGCATTACCCAATACTATAGTAGGGCAATTATGATAAAGTGCTTGCATTCCCACCGTGCTATTTATACAAATACAGCCTTTAGCATTTTTTAAAAGATTTGGGATATTTCCACGATGAATATAAAACACCTTATCACTTATACCAAGTCTTTTGGTAAGTTCATTTATAATATTTGAATAATCAGTATATGCAATATCTAATGGGTGGTGTTTAAATATCAAAACATTATTATTCGCTCTATTTTTAGCAAATGATTTTATGGTTTTAACTATGAATTTTTTCATACCTTTGTCTTTAAAATGCTTTTTTATTTGACTATCGTTATGCACTTGAAGAACTGCTAAAAAGTATTTTTTGGAATATTTTTTAGCTAAATTATCTACATTTTTTTCTAAAATTGAATATTTAGCTTTTCTATAAAAATGTCTAAACCATCTAAAAAGCTCCATTATATTTAGTGGTCTATGATAGTTTTTGTTATTATAAAATACTTGAAATATAATGCTAAATGTATAATACATTAAGGCATAAAAAGCCATTATTTTAAAACTTGACTTAAATAGTTTTGAGTTTTCTTTATAAGTATTTAGTTTTTTATAATCATTTTTATTTTTACTCATAAGTGAGTTTGCATTAACGCCAGTCATTTCGCAAGTAATATAATTTGGCCTTAAATATCCTTCTTCAAATACATATATTTTTATATTTAGTTTTTTAGCTAAATTAATTGCTATTTCATGAATTGGTCTAGTATCGCCGAATAATATAATGCAAGTGATTTTATTGAGTTTATAAAAATTATCTAAGTATGATTTAAGATTGTTTAAGCTTCCTTTGTAATTATATTTTGATGGATAAAATATAAAATCACCCGCCGTAAAATTAATTTTATATATTTTATTGTTTTTATTAAGGTATTTGCTAAAACGCTTAAAAAAAGGCCCTAAAGGTCCTTGTAAAAATAAAATATTTTCATTATTAAATTTACTTATTAAACTATTTATATTCATACTTTCTTTCACTTAGAATACTACCCCCACAATTTAGTAATATTGAGCGTGGGGGGGGGTATTTTAAAAATTTTTTAGTTATATTAACCTAAACTTATTAACTAATTAATATTTAATTATTTCATCTAAAAGTTTAAAGGTAAATTCATTGATTTCTTTTAATTTATCTTCACTAATACTTTCAAATCTAGCTACTAAATAAGGGCTAGTATTACTTGCGCGAAGTAGTGAAAATCCATTTTCAAATTCTAATCTCACTCCATCAATTTCAATTAGCTTAGCATTTAGATTAAGAGATTTTATTTTTTCTTTATAAGTATTTATTATATTAAATTTATCACTTTCATTTACTTTTATTTTTATTTCATTACTTGAATATGCTTTAGGTAAGTTATTTAAAATATCAATAAAATTAGGATTTTTTAAATATAGCTCAATAATTCTTAGCATAGAATAAATCGCATCATCGTATCCATAATATTTGTCATTAAAAAATACATGTCCGCTAAGTTCTGCTGCTAAATCTACATTTAATTCTTTTATAGCTTTTTTGATATTTGAATGACCTGTTTTACACATTGAGCAAGTTCCTAGCTCGTTAATTTTATCAAAAATTACTTTTGAGCATTTAACTTCACAAAGGATTTTAGGATTTTTAATATTATTTGCAAATAGATAGCAAAGCTCATCACCTTTAATGATTTTATCTTTTAAAACACATACAATTCTATCAGCATCTCCATCAAAACCAAAGCCAAGTGTCGCAGTATTTTTAACATAGTTATTTTTATAAAGTGGAGTAGGGCAATGATGAGAAAAATTGCTAAAATTAAGCTCATTTTTAATAGCAAATAGATTTTCTTCTTCTGTTGGGTCTGGCTCGTGAGATTTAAACTCACCATCAAATTCACTAAAATAGTGAGCATATTTAATATTTAAAATATCTAAAATGTTTGCTACAACTTCACAAGCTGCACCACTAGCCGTATCAATTGCTAGATTTATATTGGCGTTTTTAAGATGAGCGAATTCTTTTTGCAAAAACTCAATATATTTTGTTTTAATATCTAATTCTTCATATTCGGCATTTTCAATCTTATCATCAAAATCTTTTATGTGATTTGCAACTTCAGTATAAATATCACTAAGCTCTTTTGCAAAAAAACTTTCTTTATTTATAGTGATTTTAAAGCCATTGTATTCTTTAGGGTTATGTGATGCTGTTATCATAATATTTGCATCAATTTCATAAGCATAATTGCTAAAATACCCAAGTGGAGTAGGAACAAGTCCAAGTGAATAAACCTTAATTCCTGCACGATTTAGCCCATAAATTAAAGCATTATTTAAGACTTTATTACTAAGTCTTGCATCATAGCCTACGCTTACGCTTTTTGCGTTTTTACTAAGTATAATTTTACCTATTACAAAACCTAAAGCCTTAGTAAAACTAGGACTAATCTCAGTCCCAAAAATCCCCCTAATATCGTATTCTCTAAATATGTGTTTCATTTTGTTTTCCTTAATTTAATATCTTTAAAAAAATCTTTTGGTCTAGTAATTAATTTTCTTAATTTAGATTTTAAGCTATATTTATTATATTTTTTATCATAAGAATATAAACCTATGCTATTTTCAATGTTATATTTTTTACATAATTGTTTTAAATAGGTTATAAATTCTGGTAATTCTCTTTCATCTTTCCAAACATTATTATTTTTATAATCATACTCTTTCATTTTTTTTATAAGTAAGTCTTGGTTAGTTGATTTTTTGAAATAAAATTTATTAAATAATGGTCTATCATGCCATCTATGAATTAATATTAAATCTTCAAAAAATAATGGAAGTGTATAGTACGCCATATACTTTCTAAAACCTTTTAGGTTTGCAACTATATTTGAAGTTTCATTAATATAATAATCATTTGGTTTTTTTGCGATAGGGTTGTTTGCAATTAATCTATGAACTAATTCTAGGTCTTCGCCACCATGGCCTTGAAAATTTATATCAAATAAGCCTATATTTTTTAAATACTCCTTGTTAATAATCATAATAACCCCATTAAGACCTATATTTTCTATAAGTTTTCTAGAACCTTCTAAATAGCTATTTTTTAATATAGATAAATTTTTGTTTGTTTCAAATTCTTGTGTTCCTGTTTTGGTTAGATATACAAATGGAATTAAAATAAATTTTTTTATATTAGTTTCTAATTCTTGATTTACTTTATTTGATAATTTAATAAAAAAATTATCATCATTTAACAAATCAATATCGTAAAATAATATATATTTTTTACTAGAATGTATTATTGCTTGGTTTCTAGCGATTCCTGGAGAAAATGGATTTTGATATTTAGTGTGTATAATTTTTATATTTGGGTAGTTAGATTTTAATATTTTATTTTTACTAGCATCAGATATTATAAATTCATAGTTTGTATTTTTAAAATATTCAATTAACTCTAATGCTCTTTTATATATGAAATGTTTTTTATTTTTATAACACACAGTTGAAATTATACTGATTTGCATTTTTATCCTAAAATATTAAAAATTTTTAAAGGTTATTATGACATACAAATATAAAATTACACATTTAAATGAATTTTTTTATGATTTTAAAATTAAATTATTTAAAAAACAAATATTTAAACTACCTTATAAATCATATTCAACCTACACAATAGTCTCAGCTGTTTATAATGTAGAAAAATATTTAGATGATTTTTTTACTTCAATAATAAATCAAAGTATAGGGTTTGAAAAATCAATTCAATTAATAATGGTAGATGATGGTTCTAGTGATAATTCAGCTAATATTATTAAAAGGTATCAAAAACTATACCCTGAAAATATAATATTACTTTATAAAGAAAATGGCGGACAAGCAAGTGCTAGAAATCTTGGACTAAAATACGTTAAAACTCCTTGGGTAACTTTTACAGACCCTGATGATTTTTTAGATAAAGACTATTTTAAAAATATAGATATAGAAATATCAAAAAACAATAATTTAGCAATGGTAAGTTCAAATATTATTTTTTACCATGAAAAAGATAATTTTTATAAGGATAATCACCCACTAAATTATAAATATAAAAATAAAAAATCAATTAAAATTAAGGATTTGGGTAAGAATATTCAACTTTCAGCTGCTAGTGCAATTATAAAAATTGAATTAATAAAAGAATTTAAATTTGATGAAGATTTAAAACCTTGTTTTGAAGATGCTAAATTTATAAATGAGTATTTATTGGATAATTTAGAAAAAGATGCAATATTTATTGAAAATGCTAGATATTTTTATAGAAAAAGAGTTGATGGTAATTCTACGCTTGATAAAAAATTAAAAGATAAAAGATATTTTTTAGATGTTTCATCTCGTGGATACTTAGCTTTACTTGAATATACACAAAATGAGTTAGGGTATATCCCTAATTTTATACAGCAGACTATTATTTATGATGTTTATTGGATGATAAAGGAGCTAATTGAAAATTATTTAAAAGTTATTAGTTTAGCTAATGAAGAAAAAAAATATCTTGAAAATATACTAATAGATATATTTGAATATTTAGATGTTGATGTGATTAAGAATTCTTTTTTATTAAGAAACAATTATTTATTATTAGGAGTTTTAAAAAAATATAAAAATTATTTAGAATATACAAGTGCTTGTGTTTTAGAAAAATACACAAAAAAATATTTAAGAATAAGTTATTATTCTGTTATAAAAGAAGATAAACTAGAAATTTTTATAAACAATAAAAAACGTAATATAGATTTGATTAAAATTCAACAAATTAATTTATTAGATGAATTTGTTATTTATAAGAAAATTATATATCTTAAAGAAGTAGGGTATATAAAAAATATAGAAGTAGTGTTAGATAATCAAAAATTGGTTAAAAAAGATAAAAGTTATTATAAAATCAAGTATTTTTTACAATTGGGTATTCAGTATGATACAACGATAAAATCAGATAATTTTGAATTTATGGAATATATAAATAATAAAAGCTTTAGTGAAAATATCCAAATAAATGAAGCTATATATCAAAAAATACGATATCATTTAGGATATAAAAAACATGAATTATGGTTATTTGCTGATAGGAAGTATAAAGCAAATGATAATGCAGAGTATCTTTATGAATATATTCAAAAAAATCATCCAGAACAAAAAATTGCCTTTGTCATAGACAAGAACTCATCTGATTATATAAGATTAAAAAACAAGAATTTTAATGTAGTATCTAGTTCTGGAATTTGGTTTAAAATACAATTGTTTAAAGCTAGAAAGATTATAAGCTCACATACTGATAATTATTTATTAAAAGGTATTGGTAAATATACTTTATTTAATAAAGATTATATATTTTTACAACATGGAGTAACTAAGGATAATATATCAAACTGGCTTAATTCTAAAGATATTTCGCTAATAATTACAAGCACAACTGATGAATATAATTCTATTGTTAGTGATTATTCTGATTATAAGCTAAGTTCAAAAGAAGTTGTGCTTACTGGCATGCCTAGATTTGAAAAACTTATAGAAAAAAGTAGGGCGATTAAACAAGAAAAGATGATTTTGATTTTTCCTACTTGGAGAGAGTATTTGGCAGATAAAATTGATAAACAAACATATAAAAGAAAGAAAAATGATAAATTTTATACTAGTTTATATTATCAAAATTATAAAGAACTTTTAACCGGTAAAGAATTGGAAGAATTGTGTAAAAATAATGGATATAAAGTAGTTTTTATGCCACATTTTGCAATGCTTGAATATTTAGATGATTTTAAATTGTCTTCTTTTGTAGAAGTTGTAAATATGCAAGATATTGATATTCAAGAATATTTATGCAAAGCTAGTATTTTAATAACGGATTATTCATCAATAGCTTTTGATTTTGCATTACTTAAAAAGAAAATTATATATTTTCAATTTAGCGAAGAAGAATATTATAACCATACATATTCACAAGGATATTTTAATTATAATAAAAATGGTTTTGGTATGATATGTGGTAATGCATATGAGATTATAAAAACCTTATATTAATAAAGTTTTTATACCCAATATTGTTATTTGCTAAGAAAAGTCATAATATTTACTTAATAGCTTAAAAAAAGAATTAATTTGTTCTTTTTCTTCAATATTAATATTTGAATTATTTAAGTCTTGTTCTAGATATTTATTAAAATGGGGCAATTTTAAGTTAAATATAATATTTCTAAAAAATAAACTATCTTTTAAAGCTTTTGGCTTGTATTTTATTTTTTTTATTTGTGAGTACATTAATAAATTATGATGATTTCCATAATTAAAATCTTGACTGCAAATATGATTATGCATAAAATCTTCATAAAATTTTACATATTCATTAATAGCACTTCTGTGTCCTAATAAATGTGTGCTTCCTAATCCATAATATTGTTGTTCATCTGAGATTTCTCCTACTTTAAGCTGATTAACAATATCCATGTTTATATTAATTATTTCTAAGTCATTGCGACAAAGCATTACTATATCGTATTCAATATTGCTTTGCTTTTCATATTTTTTTAACAAATTAAAACTAGCCAGTTGCCCATAATATAAATTTGCAACAAATAGTTTTTTTATATGATTTGGTTGTTTTTCAAAATTACTTAGTTTTATTTTTGGATTATTGATTAGTAAGTTATTAATTTCTTCTTTTGTTATTTTTCTTTTTATATCGTTTTTTAAAAAACATTCAGATGTTAATGGTAGCAAAGTCTTAAAATCTTTAGTTGAAGCTATGCACTTTGGTATTTTTTGAAATACTTGAGGTATAAAAAATCTATTAGCCCAGTTAATCCAAGGGCTACAATTTGCCCAAATTTGACATTCGTCCCAAGCAAATAAGAAAAAATCAGCTTCGAAGTATTTGCTAATATCAGCAATTATTTTTTCTATGCTTTTAGTCCATCCATCACCTCTTAACATACCATATAGACATACTGCATAACGTTTTTTTCTTAAATATTTATATTTTTGCGTATAATATCTACTTGTTAATTCGTTATATTGTATAAATTTTAAATATGATTTTTGATAATTATCTTGCAATAATATATTTATAAAATTGCCATATGAAATTACATCTCCAAAAAATTTTTCTTTTTCTTCTTCATTTCTTAAAATAAAATATTCTATTAATACAATAGATAAAACTTGAGTAAATAAGGTGTTTGCCTTCTTTAAAAAAGGAACAATATTTTTTACACACTCTGCTTTTAAATTATTATTACTTGTTTTTAATATGTAACAACCTATTATAATAAAGTCATTAAAATCTATTTCTATTTTTTGCTTATCAATATTAATACTATTATTAAAATAATTACTAAAGTATTCAAAATATTCTTTAAGAATTTTAAGTTGTTTTTTATTATTGGCTGTAAATTCTTTTAATAATTCTAGGCCATCTGATTTTAAGCAATCAATAGTAAGAATGTAAGATGTGTTATTGATTATATTATAAATTTGAAAAAATAATTTAAATTGTGCACTTAAAAATGCATATTTTAAAAAATCAAAACTTGCTTGTTTATTTAATAGTTTTGATAATATGTATGTATTTAGCAGATTAAATTCATAGTTATTAATATATTTTTCAATAATAAACCTATCAAGTTTTAAATATTGATTTAAATCCTTAGATGTTTTTAATGCTATATATTCAGTTTTTTGTATTTTATAGCTCTTAATATTTTTATTCTCTTTCATTAAATGATTAAAAATTGATATTATAAGTAGTTTATCACTTATTTTATTATTTGTTTTTATTATGTCTATAGCATTTTTTGTAAAATACTTAGCATTTTTAAAATAGTAAATATCTATATCTATATTTTCATTTATTATTTGTTTTTGACTAATAATATTTACTAATTTATTTTTAATTTTATTTAAAGATAATCTTGAATTGTTATTTAAATCTTTTATGGTTATAAATGAACCATCAAGTCTAAGTTTTTTTGCATTATCTATAAAATCATTGAGATTTAAATTAATTATTTGATTGGAATTTACTAGTAATAATTCATCATCATCTTTTATCTTTAAAGTAGTGCAGTATGCGTATTTTACAATAGAATCAGTTAGAATAAATTCTGCATTCAATTCTGTTTGTATTTTTTTTAAAGCTATTCTAAATTGATTGGCATATTTTTGTTGTAGAATTATAATGTATTTAGCATTGGAAATTTCTAGATTTTTTATAATTTTAATTATTATTTCCTCACTAGATATATTAATACAAGGTTTTGTATTTTCATATTTTACTTTGCTAATTATTGAACTAAGTTCATATGCATAAATTATAATATTTAACATTTTGTTCCTTTTTTATTATCATTTCATATTCATTAGGTGTTCCACAGGGGATAATTTCGTTTTGTTTTATCTGGTAGTATTTAATTACTTTTTTATCTTTTATAAGATAGTTATACATAGGTGCTATATAATATTCATTTTTTGAAGTTTCATTATTTGCTAACATTGTTTGAAAAATTGTTATAAAATCGTTTGAGTTTTTAAAATAATAAAGCCCACTACTACATAAAGATGATATGCGTTCTTTTTCTGTTGTCTTTAAGACTAAGTTATCAGTGCCAGGTAGAATAAACGACCAATTATCTCCATCTGCTTCAAAAACTTCTAAATAGCCATCACAATTAGCTAAAAATTCTTCATTTGGTAATTGAAAATTAGGTCTAATTGTATCTATATTAAAAATTAAAATATCATCTTTTATATTAGATTTTTCTAAACCTAAGTATACGGTATGCGCTTGACCTAAAGTATCAAAATCTAGTTCAATAATCATATAAGTTTTTAAATTTAACTTTTTACATTCTTTAATAATAAAATCTTTAGTGCTATAATCTTTTTTACAAATAAATAAAAAATTACAGCCATTAAAATACTTATTAAAGCCACTTATTACTTCATAAAATAAAGTATTGTTATTTATAAGAAGCATATATTTTGGTATTTTATATCCTGCTTTAAAAAATCTACTACTAAGTCCTGCCATTGGAAATATTATTGTCATTATAATTCCTTAAATTCTATATATAATCTTATTGCGTTTGCAAGTAAGGCATATTGTTTTTTTAAATCATCGCTGTGAAGCGGAAGCATTGATAAAAAAAGATGAATTGTTATAATATAAATCTCTTTTATATTAAAAGTATTTTGAAAAATTTCTAAAAATTTACTTTGTATTTCATCAATACTTTTATTTTTATATAAACTAAAATCTATTATGTAATTGTCATTTGTGTTTTTAAATTTTAATTTATAGTGTTTTGCAATTATAAAATCATATAGTCCAATAATTGAATGAAATAACTTAGCATAATCATACGAACTATTTCCGTATGGTGTTATGTTGTTTTTGAAATCCATTCCTCTAGGATCAATTGTTTTTATAGAAGCAGATTTAAAATCATATAAAATATTGCTAAAACAAAAGTCTCCGTGAATAAAACTATTTTGTTTTTGCTCTATAAGATTACTATCAATGTCCTTTATAATTTCATTTATACTAGTATTAATTTTTTGATTAAAAATAATGTTTTTATCAATGTTAAAGTTAGCTTCTTTAGAGAATTCTTTTAATCTTTGTTGTGTTTTGAATTTATAATCATAGCTAACTGCTTCTTTTGTTTTATGACTATGTAATATAGTTAGAAAATTTTTTAAACTTAAAAATATTCTTTCCCAAGTAATTTTGTTGATTTTTCCAAAAACATAAAGCTCTGATAATGTATTTAAATAAAGATACTCTGTATAGTATTTATTATTTTCTAAATAAAAATGAGGTATATATAAAGACAATTCCTTTGGTAAAGAGCCAAACCAATTTTGTTCTGCTTTTATCCTATTATCCATAGAAGAACTTTTACATACATAACCATTGATGATTTTTAAGGAATTAAATGCTCTTTCTGTGGTTATAGTCTTTTTGGTATTAAAATAATTTGTCGCAATACCACAATCAAGCCAAGTTTGATTTGTGTTTAAATTAAAATTATATTTTTTTGAATAATTTAATAGTGTTTGTTTAAAATCATAATCGCATTCAATTAGGCATTTTAAAAAATAATTTATGTTTTGAACTTCAAAAAAACCATTGAGTATATCTTTAGTATTCAATTCTTGATTATTTTTTATATGGAATATAGGCTTTGTATCTTTAAGTAGATAAGTCCAATTATAATTATTATTGCTTCTTGATACTCCTATACTATTATCTAAAAAGTTTAAATTTTTAAAAAATGTATCACCATGTAAAATTTTTAAACCTTTTTTTAAATTTGTATTAGTTAAATTTAAACAAATTGCCTGAGATAATGATTGCCCTAATGTTAAGTTTTCATCTAGTCTTAGAATATTTATTTTAAGTTCTTTTAATTTTAGGTTATCGTATTTATTTAGTTCGTAACTTTTTGGTATAGTTAGTATAATTTTATCATTTATATTTTTAAATAATGAAGATTGGTATTCATATAATTTTTTTCCGCCTATTGGTAGAAACGATGGTGGTACTTTTCCAAATTCTGTTTCTAGTTCCGGATTTACATAACGAGCAGAGGTTATGATAATCATTTATACCCCCCCCCACTATATCTATATTAGAAGAATGGGTATTTAATAATTCTTTTATTTCTTCATAACTTTTAGATATAAATTCACTAGGTCTAATAGCTTTATCATCTATATAAAATCCTTCTTCTCCACACCAAGGTTTTCCAATAATTATTTCATCATATGGGACATTATATTTATTGAGCCATTCTATGATTTTTGGTAAAGTATTAATATTGATTTTACCTATATTTCCTTTGTATGTATTCATATTTCTGCTTGTATTAATAATTATTTTAAATCCCATTTTTTTATATTCAATTAATTTTTTTAACATCTCTTTATTGATTGGTTTATTTTCATAGCTGCAATTAGAATTTATAGCTATTGTCCCATCTAAATCCACAATTAGGTTTTTCATGTTAAATATTTCGATATGTATAAATATATTATCATATCCTCTCCTTAAATTTTTAAAATATCTATTTCGCAACAAAATACGGGTTTAATAGATTCTCTTTATTGTACTTTAAAGGTTTTAAAGTATGGTAATTATATACATTTTTTCCAGATTCACTTACAATAATATGTGCAGCTGCCGTATCCCATTCCATTGTAGGAGCTAATCTAGGATAACAATCAGCTTCACCTGAGGCTACCAAACATAGCTTTAAGGAACTACCTATTGATATAAATTCTTTATCTAGATTTGTTTTTATATTATCAATAAAATATTTTGTTTCATCGTTTAAATGAGATTTGCTTGCTACTATTTTATAAGTATTTTTATTTAGTTCTAATGGTAACTTTACATTATTCTTATATGCACCTTTATTTTGTTGTGCATTATATAATAATTTCAATGCAGGTGCATATACAACTCCTAAAATAGGTTGGCCGTTATGTATTAATGCTATATTTATTGTCCATTCTTTGTTTTTATTTATAAATTCTTTTGTTCCATCAATAGGATCTATTAGCCAACAGTATTCCCAATTTTTTCTTACACTATATTGTATATTTTTATTTTCCTCTGAGATAATCGGTATGTTGTATTTTGTAAGTGATTTGCATATGTAATCATTTACAACTAAATCAGCCTCAGTTAATGGACTTTTATCATTTTTATAATATATATTAAAATCATTATTAAAAATATCTAGCGCATATCTACCAGCATTTAAAGCAATATTTATTATTTCATCTATAGCTATCATTCTTTCCTAACTTGTTTTGGTTTAAAATCTTGTTTTAATTGTTTTATTTTTAAAGGCAATATAAATATGCTTAATTTATACCAATTAGAAAATGATTGTATTAATAATTCTCCTAACTTATAAGCATAAGTTTGCTTTAGCTTTGATGCATCTATATAATCATTGTATTCATATAATTTAGGTTGTTTTATATAATTTTTATTTTCTAATATATGATTTAAATATATTATTAATATTTTTAAAGGTAATAGAATTAATTTTACTTTATTAGTGTTTATTGCACATGTACCTAATTTATAAGCGAGATGGTTTTTAATTCTTTGGCAAGCTGTACCATTTTGTATTA